>JASLFZ010000076.1 GCA_030150485.1 Candidatus Saccharimonadales bacterium
ATTCGATGCCACAGCCGTTGCAGTGCACCTTGGTCGTCTTCAGTTCTGGGTGGATTCCAGCTTTCATAGTCATACACTATATCTGAAAACGAGCCTTGAGTCAACGCTCGCAGGCGACTTTATAATTGCGGATCATCACCCCGCAGCGTCGGATTACGCCGCGGGGTGTTAAGCGGGTCTCGGTGCATCGTCGCTCACAACTATTTGGCCCCAAAAGCTGCCATCAAAGCGGTGGTGGCAGCTTGCCCGGATCAATACCTCAGGATAAGTGTCTTCCCAAAGGGACTTCCAGTAGCGATGACCTTCCTTGATGGCGTTTAGGTCGTCAAACCGGTGCACCAACAAAGGCAGTCCGCTCTTGGTTTGCACTTTTACCAGTGCGGTAGGCACCAGAACTGTCTGGTCAAAGGTGAACTCGTGCAGCCTTTCTGGCTGGGCAATAAACGTGTAACGCACTCCCGTCGTTTCCGATATATACTCGGCGCGCACCTCGCCCGTTCTTTTCAGGAGCCACTTGCTCCGGCACCGAACGAGCTGAACACGGGCAGACCCAAACGTAGCCTCGGGACCGTCGGCTCGAATCGCCTGGGCACTCTCCGTATCACCAAGCTGTTCTACGAGGGCTTCTTCGCGCTCGGGGAGGTAAAGCAGTCTCAGTGGCACCTCGCTCATAGGACGCCTGCCGGAGGCACACGACGAGAGGGTGGTTTTATCTGAACGGCTTTGCAGTCGAATTTATACTCCTCCTCGGGGCATATAGGAAACTCCTTAACAGCGGCAAGAATGTTAGAGGAGCAAACTGCCACTACGGTGCCGCGAGGGTACTTTTTCGGCCCAAGGCGGCCTACGCGCTTAAGGCGTACCGACTGCCCGCCAAGTTTGATCGGTGGGCCGCCTATCGTGAGGGGTTGGAGGTCAAGCGGTTCTACGAGCAGCCCCACCTCGGCCGTTTCTGCATCTGGGTTGTAGTTGCGCAGGATAAGACGCTGTAGCGGTACGGGCAGATCGTGTGCCTCTGTCATAATGCTAACTCCTAGGTTCGCTGGCTCACACAGTAGCACCATCATAGTGGGCTTTCTCCCTTGTATCAAGCCACAAAACCTGGTACCATAGCTCTCGTTGAACTAATTAATGATACAGTTTGCGTTTCAACTTCCTCCGCTGCGTGCAGCGGCTGCGCAAATCACGAGAAAGGAACTTAATCATGGCACAAACGGCTGTTAAAGAGCTGCTGGAGGCGGGCTCGCACTTCGGCCATCAAACTCGGCGCTGGAATCCTAAAATGGGTAAATTCATTTTTGGGGTGCGCGGCGGCGTCCATATTATCGACCTAACCAAGACCGTCAACTACTTGAATGATGCGGCGGCTTTTGCCGAGCGTGTGACCGCGGATGGTGGCAAGATTTTGTTCGTTGGCACCAAGCGCCAGG
Source organism: Candidatus Saccharimonadales bacterium (assembly GCA_030150485.1). Taxonomy (GTDB): domain Bacteria; phylum Patescibacteriota; class Saccharimonadia; order UBA4664; family SCTI01; genus JASLFZ01. The sequence continues at coordinate 1,431 of JASLFZ010000076.1, forward strand.
CGGCCGCCATCGTGCGCGACGAGGCCGAGAAGGCCGGCCAGCCCTACGTTACCGAGCGCTGGCTTGGTGGCATGCTGACCAACTTCCGCACCATTCAAACCCGCGTTAAGCGGCTCAAGACACTGCAGACGGGGTTGGAGAGCGGCGAGTACGAGGGTAAGTACAACAAAAAGGAAATTCTCGATTTTACCAACGAGCGTGATCATTTGCTACGCATTTTTGGCGGCATTGCTGATATGGCCGTGCTGCCCAAAGCCGTTTTCGTAGTTGATGCGGTCCGTGATGATATCGCTATATCGGAGGCCCGCAATCTAGATCTGCCGGTAGTGGCGGTGGTGGATACCAACGCCGACCCTGACCTAGCCACCTATCCGATCCCGGCAAACGACGACGCAATTAAGTCGATCCGCGTTATTACGCACGCTATCGCCGAGGCTGCCGCTCGCGGAGCCCAGACCTACGCTAGTAAAGCCGCTGAGGTCGCCGCCGAGCCAGCCGAAGACGCCCCCACCGATAAGATTAAGTAGTACCACAAATAAGGAGCTCACATGGCCGAAGTTACCGTTCAAGACATTAAAAAGCTGCGCGACACCACCGGCGCCGGCATGATGGACGCCAAAAAGGCGCTCACTGAAGCCGGTGGCGACATGCAGGCCGCTATCGATGCACTGCGCAAAAAGGGAGCCGCTCGGGCTGCTAAACGCGCCGACCGTGAGGCCAGCGCAGGTGTTATCAGTAGCTACGTGCACAGCGATAAGATCGGCGTGTTGGTCGAGGTTAACTGCGAAACCGACTTCGTGGCCCGCACCGACGACTTCAAAACCTTTGCTCGCGAGGTAGCGCTGCACGTTGCCGCGAGCGCTCCTGAGTATGTCGCTCCGGCTGACGTGCCGGAAGAGGTTGTCGCCAAAGAGCGTGAAATTTATGCCGCCGAGGTTGAGGGCAAGCCGGCCAATATTGTCGACAAAATCGTTGAGGGCAAACTCGCCAAGTTCTACGAAACCGTCTGCCTTACCAACCAACCCTTTGTGAAAGATCCCGATAAGTCGATCGAGCAGCTCACCACCGAGATCGCCGCGAAGGTGGGCGAAAAGGTTGTGATCCGCCAGTTTAAGCGCATTGAGCTGGGCGGCCAGCTATAATGGAGTCGATTCCGCAGATTATCAAAACCGCCACCCCACGTATGGTTAAGGCCATCGAGCACTTTGAAACCGACCTTAATAGCCTGCGCACCGGCCGCGCGACCACCAGCATGGTGGAGAACATCACGGTTGAGCAGTACGGCCAGATGATGCCGCTCAAGGCCGTTGCCACCGTTGCTACGCCCGACGCCCAAACCATCGCGATTAATCCTTGGGATAAAACCATGGTGGCGGTGATTGAAAAAACTCTGCGCGAAACCCCCAGCCTCGGCCTGAACCCTTCAAGCGATGGCAACGTGGTGCGCTTGAATGTGCCGCCAATGACGGAGGAGCGCCGCCGCGAGATCGTCAAAGAGCTGGGCACAAAGGCCGAAAGCGCCAACATCGCGCTGCGCCAAATTCGCCACGACGTTTTAAACGAGGTGAAAAAGCTGGAAAAGGCCGGCGACGCGACGCAAGATGACGCCAAGTACGCCGAGCAGGAGCTAAACAAGGTCATTGATGCCCATAAAAAACGCATCGATGAGATTGCCGCCGCCAAGCAAACCGACATTATGACGGTTTAAGCGTTCATTAAATGTAATAAAAACAGGGAGCGGCGGGCCAAAGGGCCCGCCGCTGCGCTGCGCGGGGCTTAGGCCTCACACAACTGTTGAATCTCTGCGCCAAGCTGCCTCACCGTAATCCGGAGACCCGAGTAAGCCGAAGCCGCCACCTCCTCCAGGTTTGGCAGTAGCGGCAGGTAAAGCTCCCGGGTCTCGGCTCGCTTGCGTGCCTGCTTCTCCTCCGGGCTGTCGTCCAGCGTCCGCAGATTGTGCAACCGATCGGCTAGCTTTACGAGAACAACGCGCCAGTTGCTGGCTGGTCCGAAAACGCGGCCGATGTATGTCGCATGATCCTCGCCCTGGCGCTTAGAGAGCAAATCGATGTCCTCCGCCATGGCCACTCCGAAAATACGAGTGGCGAGCCATGCATCCAGAATGTGCGTGTCCTCTTTGGTGTCATGCAGCAACGCCAAGGCGATGAGCTCCCACTTTGTGTCGAGCCCCAGCTCGTTTAGCAGGATCCAGGCGACCGACTTCACATGCTCAAAGGAGCGTGTCGTGTCGTCGTCGCGAACTTCGCCCTTGTGGCCATACTTCGCCAGCCTGTAGGCGGCATAGACCGACTCCCAGTCATGGCTGTGGGGAGTCATAGGCAGTCTAGCCATGAACTCCTCGCGTCCGATCCCTGCGTAAGTAGCTGTCATAATGTGCTCCATTTCGATCGAAGGGGATTTGTTATTGTATCGTCCCCGGAGCTATCCAGCAATGAACTTTGCAAAATAAACCTACTCATAACTCTCAGCTAAACCTGCTAGAATAAATCCAATGGCTCTTATTGGCATCATTGCGCTCGTCATCCTTATATTCGGTTTTCTAGTTTTCGTTCACGAGCTAGGCCACTTTATAATGGCCAAACGCGCTGGTGTTGAGGTCGAGGAGTTTGGTTTTGGCTTTCCACCTCGCTTGGTCGGTAAGCAGGTTGGCGCCACCCTGTACTCGCTCAACTGGATTCCGCTGGGAGGGTTTGTGCGCATGAAAGGGGAGAACCTGGCCGATACGAGCACCGGCACCTTTGGTGCAGCTACCTTTACTCAAAAAACCAAAATCCTGTTTGCCGGCGTTACTATGAACGCGCTGACAGCGTACGCTATTTTACTGTATCTGTGCCTAACCGGCTTACCGCCGGTGATAGCGGGGCAGTTTAGTTACGGCCACGCTATCCAGGCGCAGCCCAAGCAAGACCTCGTGGTAGACGTGGTGAGCGGCTCTCCGGCCGCCGCCGCCGGTTTCAGGCGCGGCGACATTATTCTGGGCGGCGATGGTCGCAGCTTTAGCGATGAAGATCAGCTTATTGCGTTCACTAAGGCTCACGCCGGGCAGACCGTCAGCTTGCAAGTGGAGCACCACGGCGTCACGCGCACCGTCACGCCGCACCTGCGGGGTCCGCACGCTACTAATGGCCAGCTGGGCGTCACACCCTTTCAGACTTACAAGCTGCGTTACAGCCTGCTGCAGGCAGTGGTAACGGCGGCCGGCATCACCGGGCAGCTGATTTGGGGTACGCTGCTCGCTTTTGGCGGCCTCATCGCCGGCCTGTTCGTTCATGGCCAGGTTAGCAGTGATGTGGCCGGCCCGGTGGGTATTGTCGTGCTGCTGAAGGCGGTGACGGATCTGGGCGTCGCCTATGTGCTGATCTTTGTGGCCTCAATCTCGCTTTCGCTCGCCGTTGTGAACGCGCTGCCGATCCCAGCGCTCGATGGCGGCCGCTGGGCGCTCGCCGCCGTCCAAAGAGTTACGCGTCGTCGTCTCAGTGAGGCTGCCGAAACGGCGGTGCACGCCACCGGCTTTGCCGCGCTCATCCTCCTGATGCTGGGCGTCACTTTTTTCGATATTAAGCACCTCCACCAGTAATGGCTGAGGTCACCGCTTCCGCTCCACCCCGGCGCTGGTCGGCTCCCAAGGTGCCATGGAACGGCCGGGATGCGCTGGTCGTGTTCTTAGTGCCGTGGGTGGTACTCCCACTCGCGCTCATCTTGCTCTTGAAGGGTCTCTCTCCCTATGTGCCAGGCGTACCCCAGTACCTTACCGCGCTCGGGAATAATGACCCCGGCGCTACCTTTGGGCTGGTGATTGTTGACGCCATCGGCTCGTTTGGCGCTATCGGTTACTTTCTGCGCAAGTATCACACCGGCCTGGCGACGCTCGGCGTCCGTCGCTTCAACTTGGGCAAGGCCATTTTGTATCTTGTCGGCATCTTGGCGGTGTTTGGCTTCCTAGTTGCCGCGGCCTACTACGCCATCCAGGCGCTCGATCCGCACTTTAACGCCAACCAAGCCCAAATGAACGAGTTCACCGATGGGACCTACTCCGTTATTAACCTGCTGGCGCTGGTGATCATTCCGCCCTTTGTCGAAGAAACCACCTTTCGCGGCTTCATGTTTCCGGCCTTTGCCAAGCGCTGGGGCGTGGTGGTCGGCGCCATTCTCACGAGTATTTTGTTCGGGTTTGCTCATCTCCAGGCCAACGTCAGCGTGTACACCTTCATCTTGAGCCTGCTATTATGTGGTCTGTATATGCGTACCCGCTCGATTGTTCCGGGTATTGCGCTGCACATGATTAATAACTACATTGCCTATCTGGGTCAACTCCATAAATAACGAACGTTAAACTCTCATGAAATTATCACACCTTTTCACCAAAACCCGCCGCGAGGCCCCCAAGGATGAAACCGCTCAGAACGCTCAGCTGTTAATCCGGGCCGGCTTCATTTACAAAGAGATGGCCGGTGTATACTCGTTTTTGCCGCTCGGCCTGCGCGTTCTGCGTAACATCGAGACGATTGTGCGTGAAGAGATGGACGCACTCGGCAGCCAGGAGCTGCAGCTCACCGGCCTGCAGGATAAAGTGGTGTGGGAGGCCAGCGGCCGCTGGAGCGATGCTGTTATGGATGTGTGGTTCAAAACCAAGCTGCAAAACGGCACCGAGCTGGGCCTCGCGGCCACCCATGAGGAGCCGCTGACGCGGATTGCCGCCAGCTACATTAATTCGTATAAAGACCTGCCGTTTAGTGCCTATCAGTTTCAATGGAAGCTGCGCAACGAACTGCGCGCCAAAAGCGGCATTATGCGTGGCCGCGAGTTTCGGATGAAGGATCTCTACTCCTTTGCGGCTACCCAAGCGCAGCATGAGGAGTTTTACGCCGCCAGCCAAAAGGCGTACGCCAAGGTGTACGACCGCCTGGGGATCGGCAAGGACACCTACTTTACCTACGCCTCCGGGGGCAGCTTCAGCAAGTTTTCCCATGAATATCAGACGGTGCTGGAGGTAGGGGAGGACATTATTTATATTGATGACGATAAGCGCGTGGCAATTAATGAAGAAATCATTAATGACGCCGAGGTCCTCAAAGAGATTGGTACCTCTAAGGATAAGCTGCGCAGGGTGGCTGCTGCCGAGGTGGGTAATACCTTCCCCCTGGGCACGAAATATTCCGAGGCGCTCGGTGCCACCTTTGCCAACGAATCTGGCGCCGACCACCCTGTGATTATGGGCTCGTATGGTATCGGTGTGAGTCGTTTGATGGGCGTGTTGGCCGAATACTTCTCTGATGACCGCGGCTTGGTATGGCCAGACGAGGTGGCGCCCTTCAGCGTACATCTCGTGCGCCTTGGTACTGATGCCGAGGTCGTGCAGGCCGCTGATAAGCTGTACGCCGACCTCCACGAGCAGGGTATCGAGGCTCTCTATGATGACCGCGACGAGTCCGCCGGCGCCAAGTTCGCCGACGCCGACCTCATCGGCTGCCCAGTCCGCCTGACCGTTAGCGCTAAGACGCTTAAAGAGCACTCTGTGGAGGTTAAGGCTCGCACCGAGGCGGAGGCGGCCTCTAAACTGGTCCCGCTTACTGAGATCATACAGTCTTTTCGCTGAGTCTTCGCTGCTGCCTGTACGCACAATTAAGATAAACAAAGTTTACAAACTGTTAACAAAGTTAACGCGGGCGTGGGTTAAATAGACCTTGCGCTGCCGAACTTTTGAACACAACCATTATTCACCCCATCAAGCGCACCGCCCCCAAAGCGCACTGAACACATTTCTTGACCTTCCCACACCCGGGTGCCTCCGGTAAACTAGATCAAGATGGTAACGCTCGTAAAGGTATAGGCACCACCGTGTTTAATCAGGTGCTCAGTCGGTTTTCGCATGATGTTGGTATCGATCTCGGTACCGCGAACACGCTTGTGTATGTGCGTGGCGCCGGCATTGTTATCAATGAGCCCAGTGTGGTGGCAATCAACACCAAGACCAATCAAATCCTGGCGATCGGCGAGGAGGCTAAGCGGATGGTCGGCAAAACCCCCGCTAGTATTGTGGCTACTCGGCCGCTGGTCGACGGCGTGGTCAGCGATTTTGAGGTTACTGAACAGATGCTGCGCTACTTTATCGACAAAGTGCACACCTCGCGTTTCAAGCTGCTGGCGCGGCCTCGCGTGGTGGTTGGCATCCCCTCTGGTGTTACCGAAGTGGAGAAGCGGGCGGTCGAGGACGCTGCTACCAACGCTGGTGCGCGCCAAACCTTCCTTATTGAAGAGCCGATGGCCGCTGCCATCGGCAGCCGCCTGCCGGTTCAGGATGCCGCCGGCTCTATGATTGTCGATATCGGTGGCGGCACCACCGAGGTGGCGGTGATTAGCCTGGGTGGTATCGTGGCGGCGCGCTCCATCCGTATCGCCGGCGATGAGCTCAGCGAAGATATCATCCAGTACGCTCGCGACGAGTTCAACCTCTCGATTGGCGAGCGCACCGCCGAGCAAATCAAAATTGCTATCGGTAGCGCCTATCCGAGTAAACACCCGGCAGTGCCGATGCGCGGACGTGATCTCGTCACCGGTCTGCCCAAGCAGATCGAGGTTACCAGCGAGCATATTCGTGAGGCGCTGTCTCGCAGCGTCCGGGACATCGTTGAGGCCATTAAGGTTACGATCGAGGAGACACCGCCCGAACTGGTAGCCGATATCATGAACCGCGGCATCATTTTGGCCGGCGGCGGCGCGTTGCTCGGCGGCCTCGATAAGCTGATCCATCGCGAAACCAACATGCCGGTGCACATTGTCGATGATCCGCTCACCGCCGTGGCGCGCGGCACCGGCCTCGTGCTTGAAGACCTCGATTCACTCAAGGATATCCTGGTACCCACACAGTTTAAGTCCACGCGGGTTTAGTATGCGTAAACGCAGCGTTTCACGGCGCCTTCTCGGTATTATGGCGATTGGCGTGTTGGTGGTGATTGCAGAGATCGCCGGTTTACTCGGCCCGGTCGCCACGGTTGTGGCGGTAATTAGCCGGCCCGTCCAAGGTGGCTTGAGCGGCGCCGGTGGCACGGTGGGAGAGTGGTTTAGCGTGATTGGCCACGCCGGCCAGCTGGGCGCCCAAAACCAGCAGCTCAAGGCCCAGGTGGCGGCCTTGCAGCAACAGCTCAGTCAAAGTACCGAAATCAAGGCGCAAAATGATCAACTCCGCCAGCAGTTGGGCGTCGGCCAGGTGCAGTCCGATCGGCTGGTGGCGGCCGAGGTGCTGGCCTATCAACCAGATAACTTTCGCCAGTTTATTACTATAGGCCGCGGCAGCCGTGACGGCATAAAGGTCGGGATGGCGGTGGTAGAGCAGGGAGATTTGGTCGGCACCATCCAAAGCGTCGGGCCGACCACCGCTAAGGTTTTTTTGGTGATTGACCCCAACTTCCGCGTAGCTGCGCTCGACCAAGATCAGTCCGACCGCCCCACCGGCACCGTGCACGGCCAAATCGGCAACGGTCTCGAGATGGATGACATTGCCCAAAACGAAACCATTAGCCCCGGGGACACCATTGTTAGCAGCGGCCTCGGTGGCGCGGTCGAAAAGGGCTTGATTGTCGGCCACGTCCAAACCAGTAGCAAACAAGATAATGGTGTATTCCAGGCCGCCCAGCTGACCTCGGATATCCAGTTCAGTAAGCTTGAGATCGTATATGTTTTGGTGCGGCCGGAATGAGAACGTTTCTGGGGGTTTTGGCCGTACTGCTGGTAGCGTGGCTACAGGTATCATTTTTTGGCCATGTGCGGCCTCTCGGCGTCATGCCGAACCTAATGCTGGTGTTGATCGTCCTCTTCGGACTCTGGTTGAACGCCACCCCGGCGCTGGCCGCGGCGATTGGCGGCGGCTTGCTGCTCGACCTCGCCAGCGGCAGCGACTTTGGTCTCCGTATCGCTTTCTATCTCGTGGTAGCGCTGGCGGTGGTGGCGGGGCGTCAGCTGGGTATCCGGGCTGACTCTCTTGTAACAGCGTTGGTTCTAATCGCGGTCGGC
>JASLFZ010000034.1 GCA_030150485.1 Candidatus Saccharimonadales bacterium
TACATGGAGAGCCGCAAGGATAACTTTAAGCCGCTGTTCGTGCACTACTCTGGCAGTCAGGACGGCCTGGATGATGGCGCTTATACGCGGCTCACGGCACGCAGCGTACAGCGGCTGGTGGGTCGGTATGCTCGGCTAGCCGGCATCACCAAGCACGTGACGCCCCATACGCTGCGCCACAGCTTCGCCACCGACTTGCTCACCAACGGCGCCGATTTGCGCAGCGTCCAAAGCTTACTTGGTCACGCCAACGTCTCTACCACACAGATTTACACCCACTTAACCGACCCGCAGCTCAAGAAGGTCCACGAGCGCTTTCACCGCAAAGGCTAGGGCGACGGCGTACTATCGATGGCCGGGCAGTCGGCGTAGAACTGCGGCGTGTAGACCCCGCTCCCCTCATTGATCAACTGAAGCGTTTTGCAGATACTATCGGTGCCGAGCAGCGCGTAGCTGGTGCTGCCGAGCGGATTGGAGCGCACCGCTGGCGTTTCGGTGACGCGCTGGAAGGCGCTGCCGACCTGAGCAGTCACATCAACAGTGGCGTTAGAAAGATCCAGCGGGATGGTGGTGCAGGTGCCAACGGTGGGGTCACCACAGTTACGCATGGTCATTTGGTAGGCGCCGGCGGTTCCCAGCGCCTTGATGCGCACCACGTACTGGCTGGTGCCGGTGACAGGCGGCAGGAAGTTTGAGCCGCTGGGGCCGCCGGGGAGGTAAATCTTGCAATCATAGTCGTCTACCACGCTCGCCGCAAAGCAGTCGACCGGATAGGTGGCCGGCTCGGTGGTAGCGCCGCTATTGTTCTGGCTCCAAATGTAGTTGAAGCTCTCCTCTACCGGGAGCGGCGATTGATCGGTGCAGTCGTTGGTGCCACCACTCGCCACCGATGTACAGCGAGGCAACAGGTAGATACTTTGCGATTGCGGACTGCCATTGTTGTAGGCCACAGTAATTTCGAGCGCGGGCGGGCCCTGCCACGGGTGGCTGCCGCCAATATCGGACTGGGTGTTAAAGGTGCCCGTGGGATGGTTGGTGTCGTCCCAATCGAGCTCCAGCGAGCCGCCATCCAGCGCGGTGGCACCGGTAAGGTCATACTGGACGCTTCCGTCTTGCTGCAGCGCGCCGACGGCCGTACCGCTGGTTGCGAGCTCGCGGCAGGTGATGGCAGAATCTGAGCCGTCGTTCAGCGTTGTAAAGGGGCCCCCGCTGGCGCAGGTCTGGTTGGCCGGCACTCCCCCTCCATTGGCTAACTGATCTTTGAGGTAGGCCAGCGTGTCTTCGGCACCCGACTCGGCGGCATACTGGGCCGAGATGCGATCTGAGGTGTCACTCGATTGGTGTAGCTCGCTACTCATTTGGCTTACCACCGCGAGCGTAATGACCGACATTAAAATTGAGGCAAAAATAACGGCGACGATCGAGACGATGCCCTGTTGGTTACGTAGGTTCATTATTGGGGCTCCCTGGCCTCGGCGGCCACTTGCAGGTTGGTGATGGAACAGTAGTTGTTGTCGGTGGTGTTAACACAGGTTGGGGCGGCGGGATAGGCAGCGTAGGTGATGTTCGTGCCAGCGACGAGCTCGCCGGCGGCAGCGATCACCATATCCAGCTCCACCAAGCGGTTGTCGGTGCTCGTAGTGGCGGCAAACCGGATGAACGAGACGGCGTTTGAGCTGATTTGAGTATTGGAGCCGGCTACTCCTGGTATAGGACAGGCATTCAACGGGCTATCGGTGACGGTAAAGGGCTCCTCCTGGATACTCCAAAGGTTACTGCCGCCATTTTTGGCGTAAAAGATGGTACCGCTGCCGGTTATGTTGGTGTCCGGCAGGGATTTTACCGAGTTGAAGAAGCAGACCGCCGTCACCGGCTGATTGCCGGTGCCTTTGGTGGGCACAGCCGGAGTGGTGACGAGAATACTTTGGCGAGCGGCGGCGGTAATATCGTCCGAGACCTCGCGGGCGGCTTGCTGGGTGGTGCGCACATCGATGGTGGTTTGGTAGAAGTGGATGAGCCGCACAAACGCCGAAGCCATAATAACCAGTACAAAGCCAAAGATCGCCATCGCGAGCAGCATCTCGACCAGCGTGTAGCCGCTCTGGGCGCGCGAAGATCGTAGCGTAGCCATCAGCGCCCTCCCCCGTCGCCGGTGCTAAGCGCCAGGTGAACCACTGATTCAAGCAAGCTAGAGGGATCGGCAAACACGCTGCCCAGTAAGCGGCTGCGGGCAAAGGCAAGGTGAGAGGGCTCAGAAACGTAGCCAAGGCAGATAGGCGGCGAGCCCACCTCGCCCGACGGACACTGCGGGGCAGCTGGCGCGGTGTCGTTGCCGCCGGCGCCGGGTGAGCAGCCTGGGGTACCGGCCACACTACAATCGAGCGGTGCGTAGTTGGTGGTATCGGCCAAGCGCACATCCACGCAAACCGATTCGTAACCGACCACCGCATCGGGGCAGGACGAGGTTTGGCTATTCTGAACCTTGCTGGGCCATTTCACGATGATCTCTTCATTAATTTCCGGATAGGTATGCCCGAGTGCATCGGTTTTAATATCATTAATTGATTTGATTTCGGCCGAACAGCCGGTCGTTACGCTACTGGTACAGTCGTAGCTACTGCCACCGGCCGGGAAGGGGTTGGTGATGCTCACCATGTGGCAGATGCTCGCGAAGGTACAGGAGCTCAGTAAATCCGTACTACCGCTGCCCCAGGTACCGCCGCTGGCCAACAGCGAGGTGCCGGTAGCCATTTGCTGCGCGGCGTACCAGCGCAGCTCCTCCGCCTGCAGCTGAGCCACATTAATCGCCTGAATGTGCTCGCGGGAATCGATCCCCAAGCTTAGACTCTCGGAGCTCATGCGGTAGGCTGTGGTCAGCACAGAAGAGAGAATGGCGATGGCAAACACCACCTCGACCAACGTATCGCCGCGCTGCGACCAAAGCCGGCGCATTAGTAGTTGAAGCTCCGCGTAATGACATCGTTGGTCGGATCAACGTTCAGTGTGCCAACTTGGTTGGGGTCGGCCGGATTAGTGAAATCGATCGACTGCGGGCCGTTACAGTTGCCAAGCGTGTAATTGCTCAAATTAAGGATATCGTTGCAGGGGTTGGTGGCGTAAGCTGGTGGCGCCAACCGGTTCAGTAAGTTGGTCATAATATTCGCACCAACGGCTGTGCGATGAGTGGTGGGCGCAGCTGCCTTAAGCGCAAGACCAGGGCTACTGCAAACCCCCGAGGGTGCCGTCGGGAAGTTACCAAAGTGCAAAATGGCGGCATACAGCTGGTCGGGGTCATGCCGGAACACTATGGCATAAGAGATCTTATTGGGGGCATAGTTAATCTGGCCTGGTAGCTGCTCGGTGGAGATATCGCACTGGGCCAACGGGTCGGTGGAGTCACCATCCTTGTTGATGAGCGTGGCAACGGTATAGGTGGTAGGGCTGTTGTAGTTGAAAATCATGGCCTTACCAAAGACGATGTAGGGAGAGTTGCCACCGCTAGCACGAGTAGAGATCGTTGCGTTGGCATCGTTTTGCAGGGCTTTGGCGGCAATCTGAAGCTGATCAATGTTGGCGGTAAACTGCGGGTAGCGCTGAGAGCCCGCCGAGCTCGCGATAATACCGGCGAGAAGCAGAGCGGTGATAGCCATCACCATCACCACCTCCACCACCGTAAAACCGCCCTTGGCTTGAATCCCCTGCCTCTTCATATGGCTTGATTATACCATAAGCGTAATCAATAGACCTGATTAGAATCCATTGGCGTGCAGGTACCACTGAATGATCGCCGAGCCCCAATAGTAGGTTGCAAGCGTACCCGCCATAAGAAAGGGTCCAAACGGGATGAGATCGTTGCGATTTTTGCGATGTAACAGAATAAGACCGAGCGCTACAATAGCGGCGCTGTCGAAGGCAAGAAACATCGCCAGCGTGGTTTTCTGCAAGCCCAGAAGCAGGCCCATCAAAAAGGCCAGCTTGATGTCTCCCCCACCCATCCAGCGCCCCTTAGAGGCAAACGCTAGCAGGTAGAATCCGCCACCGAATAGCCCGGCAGCAGCCAGCGTATGCAGCGGCAGCGCCCAGGAGTGGTGATGGAGCCCCTCGCCAATGCATAGGGCAGCAGCTGGCAGCACCAAGGGGAGCAGAACCTTGTCGGGAAGTAGATACCAGCGCAGGTCGTACACCGTCAGTACCATAAAGCTCGCGATTATGTAGAACCATACTACGAGAATGAGGGCTTGGGCTAGATCATGGTGCGGCTGAGTGAGGTACGCCAGCACGAACAGCGTAGCGGTGGCGAGCTCCACCAAAGGATACTGGCGTGAGATGGGCTTGCTGCAGTGGCGACAGCGGCCGCGTAGCACCAGCCAACTCAACACCGGAATGAGCTCCAGAGGCTCTAACGCGTGGTGGCACTTTGGGCACTCCGAGCGGCCCTTCACAAACTGCTTGCCGGCGTGCAGCCGCAGAATAACCACGTTTAGAAAGCTGCCCACGATTAGCCCGATGATGGCAATCAAGACGGTTATGGCTATTTGCATAGTGGTAGTATAGCAGACGCTCGAAGGGCCATACCAAAACCGCCCCGAAGGGCGGCACTTGGTTAGCGGTTAGCTATTTCTAGTGGTCGTCGACGCAGGCGTTACCACCGCTTTCGAGTCCCATGTAGAGTACGACGTTGCGCGCCGTAGTGGCCGAGGTACCGTCACAGGCTTTCTGCGAGCCACCTCCCTGAATGTACTGCACCGCACCGACGGCAGCCGGGGTGGTTGTCACCAGGGTGTAAGCACTACCAGATGAGGGGTCGGTCATGCCGGTAGTTACTTGGCTAAACTGTGCCGCCGATAAGCTCGATGGCACTACACCACCCTGGTTGGACTCCAGTGTTTCCACATTAGCTAAGATTCTTCCGAGGTCGCTTTTGCGCTGTTGATCGCGTCGTGAACGCTGGGCACCCGATACGGCCAGCAAGATGCCGACGAGGATCAAGGCCGCAATAGCGAGCACGATCACCAGCTCGATCAGCGTAAAGCCCTTGTTGTTAGTTTTCTTTCTCATGGTTAGGTTCTCACCTCCTTGGTTTGTAAATGGGATCTTCATTAATTCTTAGTATCTATGAATGTTCTTATGCTTGTCAAGCGTTTTTATGGCGATGCAGAGGTACTGCTACTACTGCTGCTTGAGGTTATGCCGCCGCTTCCCACCAAACTATACACCGGTCCGAGCACCGCAACCAGAACCAGCGCAACGATACCACCAAGCACCACCATCATGATCGGCTCGAGCGTGGTAGAAAGGTTGGTAACCGCCTCATCAACCTCATCCTCAAAGTATTTAGCGGTGCGGGCTAACATGTCGTCGATGGCACCCGACTCCTCACCCACGTGCGCCATCTGGGAGACCAGAAGCAAGAAGTGGTGGCAGTCTTCCAGCGCTTGCGATAACGCCACGCCACCGCGAATCTTATTGATGGCTTTGGCCAGCTCAGCCGCCACGATACGGTTACCGATCGCGCCCTTGGTGGTCTCCAGAGCTTGTAACATGGGAATACCGCTCGCCAGCAAAGCGCTTTGAGTGCGAGCAAAGCGCGCCATGTACAGCTTGCGGAAAATAATCCCAAACACCGGCACGTTGAGCTTGAGGTCATCGATTAAAAACTTAACTTTCTCGGTCTGTAACGCCGCGCGTCCAGCTGCAATGGCAGCAATTACTAAAAGGATGCCCAGCCACCAAAAGTTCTTGATAAGAGAGGCTAGGTCCATCAAGCCCTGGGTGATAAAGGGCAAACTTTTACCGAGGCCCTGATAGAGTGTGGCAACCTGGGGCACCACATAAATCACCATAAAGGTGACGACGGCCACGATCAACAGCAGCACAATAGCCGGATAGATCATGGCGCTACGGATCTTGGCGGTGATGGCGGCGTCCTTTTCCTGTTGAGTAGCCAGACGCAGCAGCGCCTTATCGAGCGTACCGGAAGCCTCACCGGCGGAAACTAATGAAATGTAAATGTTGTTGAACACCTTGGGGTGCTCGGCGAACGCATCGGCCAGCGACATACCGCCTTCGATACTTGCGAGCACGTTATTAATGATCTCGGTGAGGGTTTTGTTAGTAATCTGGCCCTGGACGGTGCGCAGCGCTCGCGCCAGAGGCAAACCGGCATTAATGAGTGTGGAGAGTTGGCGCGTAAAGACGACGCGGTCCTTGGCGCTCACCTTGCCAGATAGACCAAGGCGGTCCGATAGGCTCGTAAGAGGGTTACTTTCGGATTTTGGCACCACCTCAATCGGGTAAAGGTTTTGCTGGCCGAGCAGCCGGGCCGCCGCGGCCGGGCTTTCGGCCTTCACCTGGGCCGATACGATCTCGCCGGAATCCAGGGATTTGGCTTTGTAGACGTAATCAATCATGCGCTACGCTCTCATCAGGCGATCCAGTTCGCCGAGGTCAATGGCATAGTTTTTGGCTTCGTCGTAGGTGATCGTGCCGCTGTGGATGAGCTGGACCAGCACGTTATCCATCGACTGCATACCCTTGCTACCACCGGTCTGGATGACGGAGTCAAGTTGATGGCTTTTGCCCTCGCGGATAATGTTACGAGCGCCTGGGGTCACCACGAAGATTTCGGCCGCGGCAACCCGCCCACCACCAATTTTTGGTACCAGTCGCTGCGAGCAGATAGCCTGTAGCATACCTGCGACCTGTACTCGAATCTGCTCTTGTTGGAAGGGCGGGAACACGTCGATCATACGGTCGATACTCTGGGCGGCGGAGTTGGTGTGCAAGGTCGCTAGCACCAAGTGGCCGGTTTCGGCCAGCGTAATGGCGGCGGCGATGGTTTCGAGGTCGCGCATCTCCCCCACTAGCACGACGTCGGGGTCTTGGCGCAAGCTCGAGCGCAACGCCGAACCGAACGAAAAGGTATCATAGTGGATTTCGCGTTGTACCACGATCGATTTTTTAGAGTGGTGGGCGTACTCAATCGGGTCTTCGATGGTGATGATGTGGCGAGCCTGTTCGGTATTGATTTGGTCGATGATGGCCGCTAGCGTGGTTGACTTGCCAGAGCCGGTCGGCCCGGTTACGAGCACCAAGCCGCGGGGAAAGCTGCCGAACGTGCTTACCACCTTGGGCATGCCCAGCTCTTCCAGCGTGCGGATTTTGGTTGGGATCAACCGCAGCGCCGCCGCCACATTCCCCTTCTCATGAAAAGCGTTAACGCGGAAGCGTCCGTACTCACCAAAGCTGAAGGAAAAGTCGATCTCTTTGTCTTTGTCGAAAACCGCTTGCTGTTCTTCATCGATCATCGACTGGACGAGCTTTTCGGTATCTGCCGGCTTGAGGACGGGAGCCTCGTCTACCGCGCGCAAGGCACCATCCACGCGCAACATCGGCGGCAAACCAACTTGAAGGTGGAGGTCGGAGGCGTCGTGTTTGATAACCTCTTCGAGCAGTAGTTCAATTTTGAGCATAGTCTTTTCCATAGTTATGATTCCGACGCCACGCGGGCAACCTCCTCTAAGGTCGTGAGGCCGTTCAGCGCCTTGAAGTAGCCATCTTGCTTCATGGTGATCATGCCGTCAGCGATCGCCTGCTCCTGCACCTGGCTGGTGGTAGCTTTATTAGCCAAGAGTGTCTCCATGGCTTCGGTCATAGCAAAGACCTCGTAAATTCCGACCCGCCCCTTGTATCCATCGCTGCACTCCTTGCACCCCTTCCCTTTGAATAAAGTATAAGCGTTTTGGGAGGCTAAAGGCAAGGTGTCGTAGCCCAGATCCGGTTTGCGCTTGGCGGCATCGGCTTCATCGGTGGGGAGAACATTTTGGAGAGTATCCTGAATCGACTTGGTCTCGGTGGGGGTGGACTCGCGCTGCTCAGCGCACTTATCGCACACGCGTCGTACCAGGCGCTGGCCAATCACCGTATTGACGGTGCTCGCCACCAGGAATGGCTCCACCTGCATATCGAGCAGCCGCGGCAGCACACCAGAAGCGGAGTTGGTGTGGATGGTGGAAAGCACGACGTGGCCGGTGAGCGCACTCTGGACGGCCAGGCCGGCGGTCTCTTG
Organism: Candidatus Saccharimonadales bacterium; assembly: GCA_030150485.1. Taxonomy (GTDB): domain Bacteria; phylum Patescibacteriota; class Saccharimonadia; order UBA4664; family SCTI01; genus JASLFZ01. Next base: position 8,069 of record JASLFZ010000034.1, read on the forward strand.
GTCGCGGATCTCCCCCACCATGATGACGTTCGGGTCTTGCCGCAAAATGGAGCGAAGGCCGCTAGCAAAGGTCAGGCCGGCGGCGGTGTTAACCTGGATCTGGTTGATCCCCTCCATTTTGTACTCCACCGGGTCTTCCAGCGTCACAATGTTGATTTTGACGTTCTTGATTGCCTGGAGCGCCGCGTACAGCGTGGTCGACTTACCAGATCCCGTCGGCCCGGTAGCCAGTGTCATACCGTGCGGGCGATGGATTCCCTCGGTGATGACGCGCATGGCGCGACCCTTAAAACCAAGGTTCTCCAGCGTGAGCAGGGTGTTGCTTTTATCGAGTAGCCGAATAACCACCTGCTCGCCCCAAACGATGGGCGCAATGGCAATACGTAGGTCCACATCCTTCTTCTCGGTGCGAACGGTGTACTCCCCGTCCTGAGGAATACGGTGTTCATCAATTTTCAGGTTGGAAAGAATTTTAATGCGGGAGATGAGCGCTGGCTCGATGGTCTTGGGTAGGCGCATGGTTTCGCGCAGCACGCCATCAATGCGAAAACGCACTCGCAAGTCCTTCTCTCTGGGCTCGATGTGGATATCTGAGGCGCGCGAGTTAACAGCGTACTCCAGGATGGTATTGAGGGCGCGCGTAATCGGCGCATCTTGCACCAAGTTTTGCACCTTCTTGTTCTGGTTTTGGCGCTGGTCGGCGGCGGCGTTTTCGGAGGCGTCATCCACCACCTTGCGCAGATCGGCCGACATATCGGCGGTGTACTGATCCATCAGCTTATCGATGCTGCTTTGCGAGGCCATATAGGTTACGAGAGGCTGCCCGATCTTACGGCCTAAGAAGTCGACCGCCTGAACGTTGCTGGGGTCCACCATGGCCACAGCCAACTTGCCCTGAGCGCGTCCAAAGGCTACCGCGTGATAGGTTTCAGCCACGTCTTTGGGAATCAGCGCCAGCATCTCCGGAGCCACCACAAAACTCGTCAGGTTAACATACTGCATACCGCTGGCCTGGGCCAGGAGCTGCACCATATCTTCCTCGGTAACGGCGCCGGCCTGCTGAATAACTTCCAGCAGCGGCACGCCCTCCTGGATCGACCGTACCTTATAGGCCTCCAACTCTTCCTTGGTAACGGTTTTTTGCTCGAGCAGTATCTGCTCAATATTTTGCTGGCTTTGTGCGCTAAGTACGCCCATGGTACACCGGTTTTCCTCGCCTGCTCATACTCGAATTATAGCATGAGCGTTTTGTGAGTGATTAGTGGCCAAAGGGTTGGGCGTTGCCCAAACCAGAGTGCAGATCCGGAGGGGTGTAAAAGTCTTGGGTTTGGCTCGTATCGGTGAGGGTCTGGAGGTTACTTGAGTCAAAATTGGTGGCTAAAGGCGTTACCTGCGTAACGGTCGCGGTACTGCCTTTGCTGCTGTGCTTGGGAGTCAGCAGCGTGTAGATAAAGTAGGCAGCCACCAGGAAGATGAGAAGCGCGATGACTAACTCGACAATATCTTTGGTTTTCATGGTCTTTTCAGCTTTCATTTGACTGTCACCTGTTGATCGTTAACGGTAGCTTTGGCTTGGTAGTAGGTTTGAATTTGCAGGTTCGAGATGATGTCGCTCGATGAGCCGGTAAAAGTCGCCGTTACCACGCGCATTGGCCGTGCCGAAAGCTCTAAGTTGTGGAAGTAGGCCACCAGTTGGCTGTACTGACCTTCCACGGTTACATCGTAGCTAAAGGGCGTGGCGGCGGTGTTGGTCGGGGCAGCGGCGGCGCCAGAGGTTGTAGCGGCGGCGGTACTGCCAGCAGCGGTGGCCGGCGTGATCGACTTAAGCTGGATGCCCGACGAACTCGCCAGGCTGCCCATCAGCGCCACCAGCTGGTTGAAGTCGGTGTCGGTGGGCAGCGCGTCAGCAATCAGCTGCTGCTTGTTGCTACCCAGATTGTTGTAGTTCGTGACCAGCGTACCAGCATCGTTCAGCTTCGTGCTAAGCGCCGACTTGGCTTGGGCTTCTTTAGAGATAACCTTAATATCGAGAAAGATGCGGCCCAATAAGCGATAGCCCACAAATAAGCACACAATGACAATTAAGGCGGTAATGCAGGCCACAACGGCAATATAGGTGCTCGCTGCTAAAGGCTGCTTCGCTGCTTTGGCGCTTGGTACAGGCCGCACCACTTTAGGTTTAGCGGGTGCCGGTGTAGGAGCCGAGGCCGCTGCTGGAGTGGAGCTACTAGTTGCCATTGGTAGTCACCTGACTCGACATAAGCGTCGTTAGTTGAAAATCAACACCACCGGTTTGGCTCGTGCTAACCGAGGTGAGCTGGACGTTGCTGAAGTAAGGCTGCTGACTGGGAGAGGCGTTCGCGCCGATCTGGGTGTTGCTCGCGCTCAAAGCTAACGCAAACTTAGAAGCTAGCTGGTAGCTCTGGGCGGTTCCGGTAACCTGAAGGTTGTTTTGCTGATCCAGCGTCAAGTTGGTTAAGGAAATTCCCTGCGGGGCAACCTGCTGTAGGACGCTAAAGAAGCGGCTGAGGTACACCTTTTGCTGATTCAGCTGCTGCCAGGAAATGAGGTGCTCTTGCGCGGTAGCAGCGTTAACGAGCTGCGGGTAGGTTTGCAGCTTGCTCTCGCTCGTAGCGACCGATTGCTTAAGGAGCCGGATAGCAACCGTTTGGGCGGCCAAAATCACGCCAGCCGCAATAACTATGGCAAGCGCGACCACCGAAATTACGGTGCCAAGCGTGACGGCCGTCTTGCGGCGGCGCTTATCGCGCTGATGACCCTGGTATATTTCGGGGGCGAGATTGATTTTAGCGGTAGCTGCGCTTACGCTCATTGCAGTACATCCCGTTCAGCCAACCCCACGGCAATGCCGTACTGGGTCGAGACCGACATTAATTGATCCTGTAAGCCGGCCGGATAGGCTACTTTTGTCCAGGAGTTGCCTATCTCTACCGCCAGGCCGCTCGCGGTCGAAAGGTAGGTTGGCAGCTCCGGCAGTGCCGTGGTGCCACCGGTAAGCACTAGCTTCTCGAGCTTAATATCGGGGTACTGGCCTAAGAAGAATTTCACCGACTTCTCTACCTCGCCAATCAATTGATCTAGGCTCGGCTTGATCGCCTTAAGTACCTGGCCCTCCAGCTTGGTCTGGGTCAGGCCGAACTTGTGGGTGAACTGCTCGGCTTGGGTTTCATCGAGGCCAAGGTTCTGGCCGACGGCCTTTACGAAGGTGGTACCGCCAATATTAATCGAGCGCAGCAGCTTGGGCATGTTGGCCTGCACGATGGTGATATCGGTGGAAAGACTGCCCACATCCAGCGTCATGACCGCTAAATCGTTGGGCTGAATGACGGCGCGAGCTAAGGCAATGGCGTTTGGCTCGAGAGCCAGCAGCTCCAGACCAGCCTGGCTAAAAATGCTGATGTACTTTTCCGTAACGGTGTTGGGCGCCGCAACCAGGAGCACCTCTTGCTCGGTATCGGTTTTGCCGGGGCCAATAACGTACCAATCGAGCTTAACGTCTTTTACAGCCATCGGGATATACTGGTCGGCCTGCAGCTGAATTGACTTAGCCAGATCGTGCGGCGGCAGCTTGGGGGTCGTAATAATACTTGCGAACACCTTGGATGAGCTAACGCCCGCCACCACCGCTTTGGCGGTAACGTGAGCGTCCTTAACAAGTTGGCGGATGGCTTGGGCGGTGCGGGTAATATCGGCGGGCGAATCGCTCGTGGTCATGCCAGGCGGCGTAGCAACATGACCATAGGTAACGAGCTCCGGCTTGGCGCCGTTCGGCTTGAGCTGGACCAATCGGATACCGTTGGCACCGATGTCCACCCCCACATACTCCACCTTGTGATCAAATAAACCCATTGCTTCCTATTGTAGCATACCGCTTACGCTTGCCAAGGCTTTTGCCTCCCCTAGTAGCGGGGCGATGTCGTGGTGTAGCTAGGTACGATTTGGGTGAGGTTAATATCGCTCAGCCCCGGTGGCGTATAGAGGTACAGTTGGGGCGAGAAGTTGATAACCTCGCTGGGCGTGGTGGCGACGGTAGAGGTGCGGTTAAAACGGAAGTGGCGTGCAAAGGCTAATCCGTTAATGGTCAGCGCGGTGTTACAGGTTGGGTAGGTAAAGCCAGCGCCCAGCGTACTGCCACTGGCGTTCTCGCAGGTGTTGATGGTGTCGGCATAGAGGAAGGCGTCTACCCGCGTTACGCTGGGGTCGATCATGATGTTGCCGGTGGCCACGATCGCCAGCGACCCGGTAGGCCCAAACGCGATGTTGCTGTTGATGTAGACGTTGCCGTTCACGTAAAGCGTCCAGCGCTTGGTGATGTTGGTGGTGCCATTGGGGTTGGTGCCAAGCGTGAAGGTACCCCCGCTGGTGGTACCGGCCATAATCTTGCCATCGTAGGTGCTATCGTTAATGGCGCCAGAGCTGACCGTGGGGGCAAAGGCTCCCGCTTGGGTACCCACCTGCTGCGTAATGTTTGGCAGGCAGGTTAAGCCGTAACCCTGTTGGGTAAGCGTATTAAGGCCACCGTTGGAGTTAAAGCCGCGAATTGGCAGGCTGTTGTAGGTGCTCGTAATATTCCCCGAAGCCGAGACCACATACTGGCCCTGCGAGGTGTTGGTGTTGATGGTGCCGTAACCCGTGGGCAAGGTAGCGGCAGTGTAAGGGGTTTTACAGTTATTGCTCTGGGTCACAGTACCGGCATCGACGTCATTGTTGGTGACCTTAATACCCGGCTGCGTGACGTCCACCCGCTTAACGCAGACCGTGTTTGAGTTGCCCGTAAGCGTCCGCGGACCCGCTAGCCAGTACTCAACCAAGCTAACCTGAGCCGTATTACAAGCGGTTTGCCCAACGGCATGAACGGTCGGGTGATCCCAGGCCACATCGAGCTGAAGTTTATCGCCCCGGCTGGCTGAGCCTAGGTTCTCTAAGTTGGCCCATTGCAAGTGCTGAGAGCCATTCGGTGAAGCTAAACCATTGCAAGCCGTTGCCGGGTTATCGGCCGGGCAGTACATGTTGTTGGCAGTCATAGCGGAGTCGAGGTACCCTCCATTAGTTTGGTCGTCAACGTTATAAAATACCGGGCCACCGCTAGGATTTTTAACGGCTATGTTCGCCTGGAGGTAATACGTCCCGTTGTCATAGCCAGTTGTGCCGTTAGCAATAGGCGCCGCATAAATATAGCTCACCAGCGGATTAGCTGCCGGATTAGGTATCTTTACAGTAGTATTACAGCCGGTACTGGTAAGGCTTAGCGTACCTCCCACGAGAGAAGCATCATTACCGCCAAACTGGTCGGTAGCGGTATAATTACCTTTGCTTAAGCATGGCACCGAGCAGGAGCCCGTCGTGTCACAGCTCACTCCTGGTATGGGGCTATAGGTAACGTTGGAGGCGTTCCCCACCGTTACACCGGCCGCACCGGCGGTCGCAAAGTTACTAACCCCTTCGTAGCCGCCGGGGTCACTCGGAGAAATTGGGTTAAAGTCTTGGCAGTTCGCCTGGATTGAGTTGATGCTGCTGTAGTTAACGTTGGTTTCGTTGGCACAGTAGCGTGTATCGTTGTTACCGGAGAAGCCAGGATATACACCGATGTTACTCTGGGTGCTCCAAACCTTACCGTGCCACTGCACTTGCAGTTGGCTGTAGGCTGGCATTTTCGTAAAGTTAAAGGTGATGTTCGGCCGGGTAGTTCCGGCGCCGGCCGTGTAAGCATAGCTCAATCTACCACAGTCGGTTACCGTCCCGTTTAAGTTGATACCGCCTACGTTACAGCCGGTATAGCCTGACATATTATAGGTGACGCCACCAGTATAGAGCGGGGCGCTAAAGGTGGTTGGCTGGACGCTCCAGCCGGACGGGCCACCGCTTTGCACCAGCTTCACACTATCGATCACGATGGTGGAGGGATCGATATTTAAGGGTATATCGTCGGTTAGCGAAGAGCTGGGCGTGTTGCTATCGTACGGATTAGTACCAGTTACGTAAAAGGTGTCTGTGCTACCTGGGCTCAGATTTGCTCCTGGCCCATAGTTGGCCGCCGCGCCAGAGAATATACCGGAATCGATTGATTTGGCCGCCACCGGCGCCACCGGCGCGGGAGTCCAGTACATGTTGTAGCCGCCGCAGTTGTTGTTACAAACCTGGGCAGCGTTCCACCCCGTCCAGCTCGCTGGATCGTTTGCCCCAATATTGGGATTGAGTGGATAGTAGTTTGGTGGCCGAACGTTATTATAGGTTGTGCCATTATAGCCCCATGTAAATACGCTCGCTGGATTACTCCCTTGGGTATTGGGCTGCATACAGAACGGCTCGCCCTGGTTCCAATTTAGATAGAAAGAGCCGTTGGCATCGGTGGAGAGATACTGGCTGCCATCGCTGGAACTCATATCGCTGTAGGTGCAGTTGGCACTTACCGAAACCAGATTTGATTGGTTCGCAAACCGCTGGCCGGTAGCCGCGACCGGGTCTGATTGCACGTTGCCAGAGACGGTGATGGGATTATTTACGACCAGACACAAGCTGTTCGCACTGGTGCGGTAGTAAAGGTCGCCACCGTTTACACTGGCGCCTGAGGAGGTATTTCCATTGACATCACCCTTGGAAATATCACCACTTATGCACAGCGAGCCGTTTTGGTGGGCGTAGTTCGGATTGACATGAAAGGTAACGCTATAGTTCTTCTGGCCAAGCGTACTCATGTGCGCTCCATGCCACACCGCAGATTCACCCTGCCCCAAACAGGTTGAGTGACCCGGATCACCTGGGTTCGGGTCCGACCACTGATACTCGGTGCCCTGCTGTATAAAGTCTTTAAACTGGGCCGGGTTGCTGCCCTTAGCCGATAACCCGTAATAGTAAGGGGAATCTATATTATAGTAAAACGAGGGGCAGTTATCGTTTTGCTCAATATGTGCGGCATCATCCCCTACGTTGAAATGGTCGTTCAGGTCCTGTGAGGTCGATGCAGAGGTTGGGTTGCTCAGACACGGAGACCAGGCGGTGGGGTCGTAGCAAGTATCATTTGTGGTATCGAGATCCATCCACGCGTCCCAGACATTGCTGCTAGTTTTCGTGACCGTATATGAGAGGGTAAGCGTGATGGACTCGCCTCGGTAGATTGAGCCGCCAGGAGCTATAGGGTTTCCATTGGTATCCTTTGCAGTGATACCCATGCCTCCGGTATCATCTCGGGAGGGAGCGCAGTCCGTGCCGCCTAATGGTGCTTCTTTGGTAGCGCCACAGCCCGCAGCATGCGCGACAGGAAGCCGAGCCAACAGATCTCCCGCTGCCTGCTTCAGCACCGGGGCGCTAAAGAATAGGGCCACTCCTATTATTACGACTACAGCGGCTTTGAAGCGCAAATAACCATCCCACAGTTAGTACTTGAGTCAAGCTTAACCATTTTGGACGATTTCGACAAGGGGGAATGTCGCTAAGAAACGATTTTTAAATAAGTGCAGAGACGGAGCCCCCCGCCGTTAAGCGGGGAGCCCATCCTTAGGGCTAGTGTTCGCCGAACATCACCAAAACCGGAGGATCCTGACCTCTCACAGCGATCAATGTGTGATGGCCGCTGTGGGTGGAGCTGGACAGTTTGTGGTATATGAAACGCCGTTTTACTTCATGGACTTCGTACACGGCCACGATCTTGACACCTGACACTGACGTCCAGGAGACAGTGCGCTTGTACACCTGCCACTGGCCGGGAAAGGGTAGGGTCTCGAATCGAGTCCCTACCAACTTACGAGGGCCAAACTTGGCTTTCAGCAGCCGAGTAGCTTGCACCCCTTCGCCCTCGTAGCTATAGGCACTCATGAGGTTCCCCTTGCAGGGGCCACCGGGAGAGTAGGACGGGCACTTGGCTGCGGTCGCCTTCAGAGGCGAACTGGTCTGAGCTTCGGCGCCGAAGCCGATGTAGGCTGCCATTGCCAGCGCTCCACACAACACGAGCGCCAGCGTTCTGGCTCTATCCTTGAGCGCGCGCATGGCGCTCACCTTCCTTTCGTGCCGATACTTATCGGATCATTGAGGCGTCGCCTCGTTTTTTGGGTGCTACAGCTCCCCGCGGGAACCGCAGCGCTGTCTTACACTTGTTATAAACTATTTATCTGCAATTGTAAATAGTATTTTTATAAATCCGTGGTGAGGACGGTACCGAAAACGGTGACACCAAAGAGTAGTAGCGTTAAAAGGTGGACGCTAGTGCAGTACAAACAGATGGCGTTAAGGCGGAAAAGCTCGGTGTAAACCAGATACATTACCATCGCCACGCCGAGCGCGCTACCGATTAAGCGAAGACGGCGGAAGAGCGGATTGGCTGCGCGCCAGGCCACAGGCAAATTGAGGGGGAGCATCCCCAGAAAAAACAGTAATCCCAGTACCGCTAACGGAACGCCCAGAATTTCCGAGTACACACTGGTGGTGACCTTGGCGCAGTTAATGACGCCGGTTTCGGGACAGGCCAAGATTTTAGGTTCGGTGTAATGCGCCACCGTAAGATAAATTGAAACGGCGATGCCGAGCAGAATAATAATGAGCGCTACAGGTGCCAGCCAGCGCGGCGCATGTGAAATCGAGGCCGGTGACGGCACCGAGCTAGTCACCGATCTTGGACGCAAGCGCCTGGATAGCCGGCTGGCTGCACACCTTCCCGGGCTGGTTGTTCGTCATCTTACAGATCGCCGCGGTAATAGCATTGGCCGAGCCAATCGCTCCCTTGCTGATATCGCTGGTGGGGTCGCTAAGGGCGGCCACAATTTGATCGTACGACTTACCTTGAAGCACCTGTGGATCATAGGTAGAACCGGAAATAAGGTACTTACCTCCAAAATCGATGAACGGAATGGCACCGGAGCTACTGCTGGCTACGTAGGGCGGGGCGTCGTAGGTCGTAAGGAGGCTCTGCTCAGCACTGGTGGGCGTATCGAGCGGGGCGTAACCGGTTCCCTGCACCACGTTGCTTGAGGTTTCTACGCCGCTAAAGGTAATGTATTGGCTGGTATAGGTAGTGCCATGGAAGGAAAAGGTTTGGGTGTTGGGGTAAACGTCGCTACCGGACGAGTGGGTTTGCTGAAGGTTAGAAAAGGTGCCAAACCGGCTTAGGGCGATCACCATCGGCCAGCGCTCGGTGGCGCAGTAGGGACAGTATTCGGCGCCGATATAAACCACTTGAGGCTTGCCGCCGCTCGTGAGCGCAGGAGCTGAAAGCGCCTTGGGCAGCGTGGTAACACTCCCCTGCCCGACCGTCTCAAACAGGCTCGGCTGCAGTGAGGTAATTTTCGCCACCAAGCTCGCCGGGGCGGTGGTGTTTCCGCTGCTAGCGGTGCTACCACCGCTGTTTGATACCGCTTTCGCCAAAACAATAAAAACGATGATTAATACAACTATGCCAATCGCCCAGCCTGCCGCCACTAGCTGGCCGCGCTTGCGTGTCGCTGCCTCATCTTCCCGTGATCGTGCCACAATAGCTCCCTTTTTTAGCTGTTCCTAGTATACATTATGCTAGGAATTGCTTCGCCCTAGGCAGTTCCGGTATGATAGTGGACAGTCATAAGGGTTTTATATGTCACGTAGCATCAAGATTGCGATCGCCGGAGTGGGCAACTGCTGCTCGGCGCTCTACCAGGGATTTTCCTATTATAAAGACGCTGAGGGCGACCAGGTCCCCGGCATTATGTTTGCCGATATTGGCGGTTACCGGCCCAGCGATATTGCGGTGGTGGCGGCCTTTGATGTAGATCCCCGCAAGGTAGGGCAGCCCCTGGGCCAGGCCATTTTTGCGGCGCCAAACTGCGCGCGAGTGTTCCAGCCGGAGGTGCTGGCCGGGCCGGTGGTGCAGATGGGGCCGGTGCTCGATGGCGTTTCCGACTACATGCTAGAGCAACCGGAGGAGCAGGGCTTTCGGGTGGCTAAGGTTAAGCCGGTGGATGTGGTGGCGGCGCTCAAAGAGAGTGGCGCCGACATTTTAGTAAACTATCTGCCGGTGGGTTCGCAAAAAGCCACCGAGTACTACGCCCAGGCCGCAATTGACGCTGGCGTTCCCTTCTTAAACTGCATCCCGGTGTTTATTGCCAGCGTGCCGGCGTGGGAGCAAAAGTTTATTGACGCTGGCCTGCCACTGGTGGGCGACGATATGCGCAGCGCGTTAGGTGCTAGTGTGCTCTCGCAGGTACTGCAAGAGCTGGCCTTTGATCGCGGCTTGAGCGTTGATTTTCACCAACAGCTCAACATTGGTGGCAACACCGACTTTAATAACATGATGGTGCATTCACGGCTGGCCTCCAAGAAGGAGTCAAAAGAGAACGTGATCCGGGCGCAGAACGAAATCCGCGGTATTCCAGTACCGAAGAACAGCTTGTTTGCCGGCCCGAGCACGTTTCTCCCCTACCTAGAAGATAATAAAGTAGCTTACTTTAACCTAC
>JASLFZ010000012.1 GCA_030150485.1 Candidatus Saccharimonadales bacterium
TATCTTAAAGCGCACTACCCCAGCGCGTTTATGGCGGCGCTCATGACGTCAAACTATGACAACACCGACAAAATTTCGTTTGAGATTGCCGAGTGCAAGCGAATGGGGCTCAACGTACTGCCACCTGATGTAAATGAGAGCTTTTTAGAGTTTGGCGTAGTGCCCGATTCCAATAACATTCGCTTTGGGCTGGCGGCGATCAAGAACGTTGGCGTGGGCGCGATCGAAGCGATTGTTGAGGCGCGGCAGGCCGGCGAGGCCTTTGCGAGCATCGAGGACTTTGCCCAGCGAGTCTCGGCCCAAGAATGCAACCGCAAGGTGTGGGAGGCGCTGATTAAGTGCGGCGCGATGGATAGCTTTGGTGAGCGCAGCCAGCTGCTTCATAACCTCGATGTGGTGACCTCGTACGCCTCAAAAGCGCAGAAAAACGCGCTCAGCGGCCAGATTGATATTTTTGGCTCCATGGGTGCCGAAGATAGTTTGCCGGCACTAAAGCTAGAGCTGCCGGCCCAAATTGCCCCCGCCCGTGAGCAGCTCGCTTGGGAGCGCGAGTTGCTCGGCTTGTATCTTTCGCGCCACCCGCTGGACGACTTCGAGGGCTACTTGGCCGATACAACGGTGCCGATTAGCGCCATCACCACCGCGCACGAGGGTCGCTTGGCCAAGGTAGGGGGTATGGTGACCACAGTACGCAAGATTACCACCAAAAAAGGTGACATGATGGCCTTTGTGGGTTTGGAGGATAAGGCTAACTCGCTTGAGCTCATCGTATTCCCCCGCGCCTACCAGGCCTCGCCACAGCTGTGGGAGCCGGATAAGGTCATAGTGGTCGAGGGTAAGGTGAACACCAAGGACCGCGAAGGCCGCCAGGACGGTGAGATCAAGATTATGGTCGATGGTGCTACCGAAGTGGAGTATGAAAAGGTCAAGGATTATCAGCCCAAAAAGCCGGTGGCCGATCGCACTGCAGCGAGCGCCAAGCCTGCGCCGCCTGCACCTTCGGCGGCGCGTCCAGCCCCAGGGGCAGATCCGTTGACAATTCGGCTGACCGCGCTCGCGAGTACCGCCATTCTGACTGATATCAAAAATACGCTCGAAACCTTTCCGGGTAGCAGTCCGGTAAATCTCACGATGCCAGGGGACCCGCCCAAGACCATCCGCCTGCCCTTCACGGTGACGGTGACAGATGAGCTAATTGGACAGCTCCAAACGGCCATCCGCGAGGGCAGCGTCGCGCGAACCAACTCGTAGCCTTGATACTGGGGCTCGGTTTGTGCTACACTTACTCGAGTTATGCATCCGGCAATCACCAAATTAGAACAAGCCCACTTTAAGCCCTCCACCCCTCAGGTGCAGTCGGGCGATACCGTGCGCGTCCACCAGCGCATTCGCGAGGGTAATAAGCAGCGTATTCAGGTATTTGAGGGCGTGGTAATCCGCACCCACCGCATGGGGAGCGTAAGCGCTACCTTGACGGTGCGGCGCATTGCAAGTGGTGTGGGCGTAGAGAAGACCTACCTATTACACTCACCTAATGTTGATAAGATTGAGATTATGCGCCGCGCTAAAGTGCGCCGAAACTTTTTGAGCTACCTCCGCGGCCGGCGTGGCAAGTCTGCCCGCTTGCAAGAGGTTGGGTTTGATCGCACCGGCGCCAATGCTGGCACGATAAATGCACTGGCTGACGTGCCGAGTGACGATGATCTGGCTAGCGACAACGACGCCATTACCGATATCGATGCCGATGCCGCAATCGATGAGCTAAAGGAAGCTGAGGTTTCACTAGACGATGTCGCCAAAGAAGAGAACAAGGAAGCGGCGCTAGAGGATGCTAAATCGACCGATGATGGCACCGACCAGCCGGACGAAGCGGTCGCAGCGGCGGAAGAGTTTGAGCAGGGTGTCGATAAGGCCGAGCCCAACAAGCAGTAGTAGTTCACTGATTAAGTATTGATTAAAAAGTTCCCGCCTCGGCGGGACTTTTGCTATGCTGCATGTATGAATGTGGTTATGCCAACACGTCAGTTAGAACGCCGATTTTGGTCGCAAGGGTTGCGCCGCGTGGCCGGTGTGGACGAGGTGGGCCGCGGCCCGTTGGCGGGGCCGCTTACGGTTGGTGCGGTGGTGCTACCAGAGCATTGCGAGTTGCCGGGTGTAACCGATTCAAAGTTTTTGAGCGCCGCCCAACGCCAGGTTGCGGCGAGGCAGATCCGGTCGGTGGCTCAAGGTATTGGCATTGGCTGGGCCACGAGCAGCGAGATCGATCGGTTTGGGTTGACCGCCGCGCTGCGGCTGGCTGGCAAGCGGGCATTAGTCCAGCTTGGGGGCTATGAGCTTGTGGTTCTTGATGGCAAACACAACTACTTGAGTCATGAGCCGGCCGTAGAAACTTGTATTAAGGCCGATCAAAGCTGCTTGGCCGTAGCCGCCGCCTCAGTTGTGGCCAAGGTGGCTCGGGATAGCTATATGACACTGCTGGACCGCTTGCACCCCTCGTACGGCTTTGCTCGCAATAAAGGTTATGGCACCGTCTATCATCTGCAGGCCTTGGTAGATGATGGCCCCACGCCTTACCACCGCCGGAGTTGGGCGCCACTGCGGGCACGGTATGTCGACGGTTGAGGTTGGACGTGCAGCCGAGTCGGTGGCGGCGAAGTGGCTGGAGCGGACGGGGTTTAAGATTCTCGACCGAAACTGGCGCACGCGGTGGTGCGAGCTCGATATTGTGGCGCTGAAAGGTAATACCATCCATGTGGTGGAGGTGAAATATCGGCAGCGGTCGGATTTTGGCACCGGTTTTGAGTATATTACGCCCACAAAGGCCCAGCGCTTGCGTTGGGCGAGTTTGATGTGGCTCAAAGCCCATGCCTATACCCAGAGCCAGTCCCAAATTGACATAATAGCTGTTTCTGGCTCTATTAAGCTGGAAAATGTAGCTTATTTGCCCAACGCAATCGAGGATATCTAGGGTATAATGACTGGCATGACTTCTATTGATACCTCCAAAACGACCTGGGATCTTTCCCTGCTACTGGCTGGAGATGATGACCCCGCCATTAAAGCCTACCGTGCCGCCATTACCAAAGCGACTGATGCGTTTGTATCTAAGTGGCGCGACCGTACCGATTATCTCACCGAAGTGAAGGCCTTAAAAACCGCTTTGGACGAGCTGGAACAGTGGGAGCGGCTTCCGGGCCTTGGCAATGAGCACTTTTACTTTGGCCTACGCACCACTACCGATTCTGCCAATGCGGCCTTGCAGGCTAAGGACAGCCAGGCGGTGGAGTTTTTGCAAAGTGTCATCAATAAAATGCAGTTTTTTTGGCTTAATATCAGCAAAATCGATCCCAAGTTGCATACTCGCTTCCTGGAGGCGCCGGAGCTGGCTGATTATCGCCACTACCTAGAGAATAAGTTTGCTGAGGCGACGCACCGTTTAAGCGAGGCCGAGGAGAAAATTCTGACACTGAAACAAACGGTGGCGCACGATAAATGGCAGGAAATGACCGAGCGGTTCTTGTCCCAGGCAGAAAGTGAGGTTAAAAACGAGGCGGGTGAAACCGTTACTACAGGGCTCGAGACCATTTTGACGCTCCTCAGTAGCCGCAATAAGACTACGCGCGATGGGGCGGTCGGGCCGCTGAACCAGATGTTGCGGAACTATCTCGATATGGCCGAATCCGAGATGAATGCTTTACTGGCCAATAAAAAAATCGATGATGAGCTACGGGGCTACACACGGCCAGATGCCGCCCGTCATCAAGAGGACGACATCGAGACCGGTGTGGTTGATACCTTAACCGAGGCGGTCGCGGGCCGCTTTGATATTAGTCAGCGTTTTTATGCGCTCAAGGCCAAGCTGTTGGGACAGGATAAGCTGGCCTACCATGAGCGTAACGTCCCCTATGGGAAGGTGGAAAAAGTATATCGCTTTCCGGAGGCAGCGGCGTTGGTGTACGACGTTTTTACTAAGGTAGACTCCGAGTTCGGGAGTATCTTTAAGCGATTTGTTGAGGCGGGGCAGGTAGACGTGTTTCCGCGTAAGGGCAAGCGTGGCGGCGCGTTTTGCACCATCCGCGGGCTTGACCATCCGGTGTACGTGATGCTGAACCACACCGATAAACTCCAGGATGTTAGCACCATTGCTCACGAGTTTGGCCACGCCATCAACCATGAGCTGGCTAAGCAACAGAACGCGCTGAACTATGGCATTAGCGTCGCAACGGCAGAGGTCGCGAGCACCTTTATGGAGGGGTTCGTGCTCGAGCGGTTACTAGAAGAGGCCGATGATGAGTTGCGTCTCGCGCTGATGGTCGACCAGCTCAACGGCAATGTTTCCTCAATTATGCGGCAGATTGCCTTTTACCGCTTCGAACAGGACTTGCATGCTAACTTCCGCAAAAGTGGTTTTCTACCGCGTGAGGAGATCGGCAAGTTATTTCGCACACACATGCAAAGCTACATGGGCGACGCCGTTACCCAGGACCCCGGTAGTGAGAACTGGTGGTTGTATGTGACCCACTTCCGTGCCATGTTTTATGTGTACTCCTATGCCAGCGGTGAGCTGATCTCGATAGCTTTGCGGGCCAAGGTGAAGGCCGAACCGAGCTTTATTAATGAGGTGCGTAATCAGTTTTTGACTGCGGGCGTCTCTAAATCGGCTAGAACTATGTTTGGCGATATGGGCATAGATATTGCCGATAAGGCCTTTTGGGAGAAGGGTCTCGCCGAGATCGACCAGTTGCTCACCGAAACCGAGAAACTAGCCCAAAAACTTGGCAAAATTTAGGTTTATGGCATACGTCAGAAAACCTTCGTAATTATTGACTAAAATAAGCATAAATGCTATAATCTCCTTCATGGTTAGTTACATGTAGTGGCTGGCTTGTACTCGTACAAGAGGAGAGAGATGCACCCCCTTCAACGTCGTGTCGACGCGACCGTAGCGCTCGCCATCATCGTTTGCGTCGTCGCAGTAGTGCTGAAACTATACTGGATTCCCGTGGCGAGTCTATTCGCACTCGGAGGATTTTCAACGTTTGGGAGGCAAAGATGAGCAAGTCGCATCAACTGCATCAAGCTCGGCGCCGCACT
>JASLFZ010000016.1 GCA_030150485.1 Candidatus Saccharimonadales bacterium
GCGGGATCGGAGGTGCGAAAAAACTTGGCGCTCAAGACAAAAGCGCTGAGTACAAAGAAGATACAGACCGCGAAATTGCCCGAGAATAAGAGCATGGCTGGGGTCCCGGCAATATGTGTATCAAGGCTGGTGTGGGAGACCGTCGAGACGCCGGTAATTGCGGGAAAGAAAGCGTTGGCAAAGTGGTTGAATACCACAATTAACGCTGCCAGCCCGCGAAGTCCATCTAGGCTTTTAAACTTATGCACTAAGCCCCCTTTTCTTGCTAAGATTTTACCATTAGCGCTTACAAAGAACTAGGCTTCGCCGGCATTATGCGGGCAGTGCCCTACTCGTAGCCACCTGGATTTTTAGACTGCCAGTTCCACTGGTCGGCGCAGGCCTGGGTGAGGTCGAGCTTGGCCTGCCAGTTTAGTTCGCGGGCGGCCTTAGTGGGATCGGCATAGAGCGTTGGTGGATCGCCAGCGCGGCGCGGTGCAAACTCGCGTGCGATAGCTTTGTGGCTGGCGGCCTCGACGGCCTTAATGGCCTCCAGAACCGAGCTACCATGGCCGGTGCCAAGGTTATAAGCGGCGCAGCCAGGCTGAAGGTGGGTGAGGGCGGCGAGGTGGCCAGCTGCCAGATCCATAACGTGGATGTAATCGCGCACACCGGTGCCATCCGGGGTCTTGTAATCGTTGCCAAATATTTTGAGCTTGGGCAGCTTGCCCACCGCAACCTGAGTGATAAAGGGCAGCAGGTTATTGGGGATGTCGTTCGGATCCTCGCCAATCAGGCCGGAGGGGTGGGCCCCAATGGGGTTGAAGTAGCGCAGCAAGCTAATGTGCCAGCGAGGGTCGCTGACGGCTAAATCCTGAAGCATCTGTTCAATCATGGCTTTGGTTTGGCCGTACGGGTTGATGGGTTGAATCGGCGCGGCTTCGGTAACCGGCATGGTTTTGGGCTGACCGTAAACGGTGGCAGAGGAGCTAAAAATCAGCTGATGCGAGCCATGTTTTTGCATGGTCTCAAGCAGGTTGATGGTCGAAATGAGATTATTGTGATAGTAGTGCAGCGGCCGCTCAACCGATTCGCCCACGGCTTTGAGGCCTGCGAAGTGAATCACCGCCTCAATAGTATGATCACCGAAAATAGCCTCCAGCGCCGGGCGGTCGCATAGGTCGGCTTTGTAAAAAACCGGCCGCGTGCCGGTAATTTTCTCGAGCCGGTTGATAACCTCGGCCTTGCTATTAGAGAGGTTGTCGACAATAACCACCTCGTGGCCGGCCTCAATCAGCGCAACAGCGGTGTGGCTGCCAATGTAGCCGGTCCCGCCGGTCACCAAAATCTTCATGCTCCCATCATACCGGATTGGAGCCCCGCGACATACGCCCGGGGCGCCCACTTTTTTGCGCGATTTCATAAAAATTTAATAACTCATCTGTATCGTAAGGGTCAGCTAGCTGAAAATAGCTTGAAAATTAACTGACATGAGGAAACGATATAAGGTTACTGTTGGTCGAGGACGACCGATATGTTATCGACGCTTTGCGCCGTAATTTAAGAACAACCTACATTATTGATTTAGCGCAGACGGCAGCGGAAAGCCTTCACTTTGCCGAGGTTAATGAGTATGACGTAGTGGTGCTAGACCTGGGGTTGCCTGACGGCAACGGCTTAACGGTCTGTCATCAATTGCGGGCGCTGCCAAGTAGCCCGCCCATCCTCGTCCTAACTGCGCATGCAGCGACCGCTATGAAGGTGGCGCTGCTTGATAGCGGAGCGGATGATTATATGACCAAGCCGTTTCGCATTGAAGAGCTTCAGGCACGTCTACGCGTGCTGGTGCGGCGCGAAAGTCGTGCCGCCCGCTCAAGCATTATCACGGTTGGGGACCTGACCCTTAACAGTGCTACACGTGAGGTGGAGCGCCGGGGAACACCCATCCACTTGCGACGTAAAGAGTTCGGAGTGCTGGAGTATCTTATGCACCACCATGGCAGCGTGGTAACCAGAGCTATGATTATCGAGCATGTATGGGATGGGAATGATAATTTGTGGACCAATGCGGTGGATGTGCATATTAAATACCTCCGCGATCGCATTGACCGGCCATTTGGCTCAGCCATGATCCATACTGTGCATGGAGTGGGCTATAAGCTTGCTGCCACATTGCCAGAACTGACGGTAGCTGAGTGAAAAAGGGGCTACAACAGCCTTGGAAACCTTATTCGCATGTCATTAATGCCCTAGCGTTAAGTGTCTTTATGCTGGCGCTTAGTATCCTGATATGGGAGGGAGTTGATAGCTTCATGCTCGGGCCGCGTTTTCATGGTGCGGCGCTGTTGCTGCCAACCGGCTGCTTAGCGGCTCTGGTCAGCTTATATATTCAGCCACATCAAGGTTGGTACCGCGTGGCGGCTTACGGCTATATAGGAGTATTCATAACACTGGCTACTTACTCTATGGCCCGTTGGAGCATTGACCTTCCGGAGGGCTTACTGATGTACGCCCTCGCGGTTGTAATGTCGAGTGTCCTGCTCGGTGCGCTGCCGACACTAGGAATAACGGTGGTAATTATAAGCCTACTGGGCGGATTAGCTTTTAGCCAAGAGCACCGCATAACTACACCAGATACTACTTGGATGGAAGAGGAATCAGACGCCGTGGATGCCATTCCGTATACGGCAACGCTTGGCCTGGTAGCTCTAGGATCCTGGCTTTCAAAACGAGATAATGAGCACTTATTACAGAGAGTACTGCGATCGGAGGCAGTTTTAAAGCAGGAGCGAGACAGCCTCGAGGTCAAGGTGGAACAACGGACTCGAGAGCTCAAAGAGGCTCAGATTGAGCGCTTGCAGGAGCTCGAGAGATTTGCTGAGTTTGGGCGCATTGGTGCGGGCTGGTTGCACGATATTGCTAACACATTGGCGGCGGTTTCATTAAATCTGGGGCAGCTAGAAAGCGGGCGCCCCACCGTGCTCATTCGACAAGCAAATCGTAGCTTGCGGCAGCTTGAGCGCTATGTTCAGACTGCACGCCGACAGCTCTACCATCAAGGTGAGACGCGCACTTTTACTTTGGTTACAGAGGTACGCCAAGCGGCTGAAATGCTGAGGCATAAAGCGCGCCAAGCAGGAGTGGTGGTTGAATATGGGCAGGTGAAGGGCTATCGCATTTATGGCGACCCGGTAAAATTCAATCAGCTTGTCGCGAACCTGATCGCTAATGCCATTGATGCGTATGGTAAGCCTACTCCCGCTGAGGCGCCCCAACGGGTATGCCTGCGGGCACAAGCGGATAAAACCCATCTACATTTGACGGTTCAGGATTGGGGAACGGGTGTCGCTGCGCACGAGCAGGAAGCCATATTCAAAGCGTTCTATACAACCAAGCCCTCTCCCTATGGTCGAGGTCTGGGGCTAGCTTTAGCAAAACGAATTGCAGAAGAGGACTTTAAGGGCAGCATCGAGATAGCTAGCGCGCCGGGTAAGGGCACGAGTTTAATTATTCACTTACCGCGCACTGCTAAGCCACCATCGAAAGCAAGCAATTCGGCGGAATGACTAAAAAATCAGGCCGCTACCCACCCAAATTTAGCGTCAAGGTGGTAGTGCTTGGTGGGGGCTGAAGCGTACATTAAAAGTAGGTGAGGAGGATAGGTATAATGGCGACAAAACCAACCAAGCAAACCGAGTTTTATGAGGCGTTACCGGGCATGATGGATGCCCGACTAATCCCGCGAGAGGAGCCAACGCTAGCCGAGATAGAGGACGCCCGTTTGCGGCGCACAATGGTACGCAACGGTGTTATTTTGCTTGCCCTCCTAATTGTCCAGCTTTTGCTGCTCGTAGTGCTAGTGCGCTCTACGCTTAGCTTGTAGATGAACGCGCACGTCGCCTTGCTTCCGGTGGCGGAGTACTTGAAGTGCTCTTGGACGAGCTGGTTATTTGCTCACTAAAAGTAGCCTTAGCGCGCCGAGCTTGAGCTGATTTTTTACCTCCGAGCCGCCCCGCGCGCGCGTGCCCGGCTGAGTTTCCGTGCCAACCTTGTGCCATATCACCCCCTGTTGCTTAATGAGGCCTACTATAGAGAGCTTGGGCAACAAAAACTTTGGCGAATTGGCTAAAATTCTCGCTAACCCTGGCTAGCTAGCAGAGCTTGTATGCAGAAAGGCGCCCGATCAGCGCTTGAAGTCGCTATAACCTCAGATTGTGCGTTTTACTGAATCGGTTACTGACTCGTTTACTCTCCTAGAAAAGCGCTGGCTGATGCCTAAGCATAACTGTTATAATTAGCATACTATTACCTAATTTTGGGCATGCGTTTGCAATAGTGATACACCACCCTATCCGAGGAAAGCCAAACGACCGCGAGCAATGGATGCGGCGCATCTTAACTGTGGCCCTTATGGCGATAGTGAGTAGCTTGGTAGCCCCGGCGGCTCTGGCAGTAGCGATCAGCCAAGGCTATCAAGCGAGTGGCGACGTGAGCGCAGGTACGTTGGTATCAATTCAGCCGGCCAAAAATGACGTGGTGGCAGCCGATACCACCAATAGTAATGGGCTCCTCGGCGTAGTGGTGGGGGCAACTGCCTCATCGCTGGCGGTTAACAGCCAGGCTAGCTTGGTACAGGTGGCAACGAGTGGTACTGCCCAGCTGTTTGTCAGCGACATTAATGGAGCGGTGCAGCCCGGCGACCAGATTGCGCCCTCGCCAATAAAGGGCGTGGGGATGAAGGCGAGCGCTAGCGGCAAGGTAGTGGGTATCGCCCAAAGCGGCTTCAGCGGGCAGCCCGCCTTAAAGTCGGTAACGGTAAAAACTACCGGCGGGGCGAGCCAAACGGCGCATATTGGCGTGATCCAGGCAGTGGTACAGGTGGTTTACTACACGGTGCCCGCCAAAACGGTTCTACCGGCATATGTGCAGCAGGTGGTGCAGGCGGTGGGCGGTAAGCCAATTACGGCGGCCCGACTGGTTTTAGTGGGCGTAATTCTGGTAGCAGCCATGGTAGTGGTGGGCTTCTTAATGTTTTCAGCGGTGCAAGGCAGCATTATTTCGATTGGCCGTAATCCGTTGGCCAAAACCAGTATTTATCGCGGGGTGTTTCAGGCTGCAGCCACATCGATGATAATTTTGATTGTTGCGGTCGCAGGGGCCTATATCGTGTTACGGTATTAAGGAGGTTATGGTGAGCACAAGTGAACTTATAATTATTGCATTACTAGCAGCTAACACGCTGCTCCTTGCCATGCTCGCCGTGCGGCCTCATAAGGCGAAGGCAGTAGCGCCAGCTCCACCCGCTGCACCCCCGACGCCGCAGCTCGAGCCAGCAGAAATGGAGAAGCTTCATGCGCAGGCGGCAGCAGCTTTCGAGGCCGCCGTGAACGAAGCGACTAAGCGCTTTGGGACAGATCTAGATGGCACCTCCAAGCGGCTCAACCAGCTCATTGTGACGTTGACGACCGATATCGTTGAGCGCGAGCTCGATCAGTACAAGCAGAGCTTAGCTGCCGCACGGAAAGAGGCGCTCGATAGCTTGGCGCACATGCAGCAGGCGGTTGAAGAGCGCCAAAAAAGCCTTGAAGCGGATGTAGATGGGGCGCTGGCTCAGCGCCGCCAGTATTTGATTGAGCAGCTCGATCATCGCCTGGGGGCGGCGGTAACAGCCTACATTGTGGAGAGTCTCGGCCAGGGGGCCGATTTAGGAGCGCAGCGTAGTTTTCTGCTGGACAGCCTGAATCGCCACAAAGCCGATCTTAAAAAGGATCTCGCCGATGGCCTCTAAGGCTCTGGCTCTGCCCGCGAGCCTCTACTCATCCGACCGCTTATTAGAGGTGGCGGAGGAGCTGCACCACTATGCGACCGCGCTGGCACATCCACGAAGAGGTACGGCGGCGGAGCCGCTTTCACCGGCTACAACTGATTTACTAGCCATACTTCCGGCCGCCAAGCGCGATCAATCGGTACAGGTCGAGGGGCTGCGCCAAGCGTTGGAGGCTTTTATAACGACTGCTCCCGTAGTAACGCTGACGCTAGCCGCCCTACCGAGCACCGTACTGAAGGAGGAGCTGGTAGCGTGGTTGCGTGAAGAGGTGAGGCCAAATGTGCTGGTGAACTTCCAAGTTAACCCGGATATTGCCGGCGGGATGGTTATCCGTGCGGGCAGCCATGTGTACGACTGCTCATTTCGGACGGCGCTGCTAGCTGAGCCAGCGCGGTTTACCAAGGAGTTGGAGCATGTTTGAGAACCAGGCTTTTTCTCGGCTGGTAGCGGACGGCAATCCTACCGGTGAGGTGGTTGCCGTGAAGGAGCTACTCGTGATGGTGAAGGGCCTCGAGGGGGTGAGCGTGAACGCACTCCTCTTGTTTGAAAATGGCGACCGCGGGCTGGTGCGCGCGGTGCGTGACACCCTGGTAGAGGTGCTGACGTTTAGCGTCCGGGGCGCGCCGCTGGGCATTCTGGCTGTTTTGGAGCGACCGGTTTTGCAGACAGGCGTGGGGGAGAACTTGGTGGGTCGGGTGATCAATGTGCTCGGCGAACCCCTCGATGGCAAAGGAGCGGTGGCCACCAGCGATACGGCTGACGTGTTTACGGAGGCGCCCGGTATTATTGCGCGCAAAGCGCTAGATACACAACTTGCTACGGGGGTGGCGGTGGTCGACGCGCTGTTCCCGTTTGTGTTGGGGCAGCGTATTGCGATACTGGGCGATAATAAGTCGGGCAAAAGCACCTTTTTGCGCCAGCTCACCCAGAATCAGGCCGGCGCCGGGCACATTATCATTTACGTATTAATTGCTAAGCGCCAGGTCGATGTCGATACGCTCATAGCCGAGCTCAACGAGACGGGGGCCATTAAGCATTCGATTGTGGTGGTCGCCTCCAGCTTTGATAGCTTGAGCCAGTCGTACTTAGCGCCCTATGTGGCCTGCGCTATGGGAGAGTTTCTGTGGCGAGCCGGCAAGGATGTCATTATGATATACGACGATTTGAGCAACCACGCCAAGGTATACCGCGAGCTGAGCCTCTTGGCGGAGCTCAGCCCAGGCCGAGACTCGTATCCCGGCGACATGTTTTATGCCCACTCCTCGTTGCTGGAGCGGGCCGGCAAGCTCAAGAAAGGTGGTGGTACGCTGAGCGCCATACCGGTCATTATGACGCCGGGAGATGACATTACGGCATATCTTTCGACCAGTATTATGTCGATCACCGATGGGCAGATTATCTTTGACCTCAAGAGCTTTCGTCAGGGCATTCGCCCCGCCATTAATGTTGGGCTTTCGGTTAGCCGTGTGGGTGGCCGGGTGCAGAACCAAGCTTGGAAGTCGCTGAGCGGCCAGCTGTTCCGCAAGCTCGCCGATTATCGCCAGGCCGCCGAGTTTGCCCAGTTTGGTTCTGAGCTGGCGCCTCAAGCCCGGGCCGATTTGGCGATGGGCCGTCAGGTTTACGAGATCTTCAAACAGCTGCCGCGGGAGCTCTACGACTTAAACGCGCAGTTCCTCATGCTCGGCACGGTGCTCACCGGAGGCGGCAAGGTGTCCTTAAATGTGGCCATGCTCAAGCAAGAAGCGATCAAGCGCAGTGCTGAGCTCAACGCCGACACCGACCCCGCCCAACTGTTACAGCAGCTGCTTCAGGCGGTAACGATTCAGGTAGCGCCGTGAAGCGACCCACAACTATTCAGCAGGATTTCGACCAAATTGGGACGATCGAGGATCTTACCTCCGTCTTCGAAGCCATCGCTAGCCTCCATATCGCCCAAATTAAGGACAAGGTGCAGTCATCAACCCGCTTTTTCGATGAGCTGTGGGGGGTATACAGCCAGCTGCGGGCCAGCAAGAAAGAGCAGGCGGGCTTAAGCATTCAGCGCAATGGCCGCGTGGCGGTCGCGGCGGTAACCTCCGATGGTGGGCTCATGGGTGATATTGACGAGCGCATTGTGCACTCCATGCTTGAACAGCCCCGCAACGACACCACCGATCTGTACATTATTGGGTCTCACGGCGCCACGCTGCTAGCGCAGCAGGGGGTTAAACCGACTAAAATACTGGGCGCTCCAAACGTCGAAAAAGGGGAGAGCGTGCGCGAGCTAGCCCAGCTGTTCGGGGCGTATGAGAAGGTGGTGCTCTACTACCAAACCTATGTATCACTGATGCATCAGGACATCGCCCGGATTGACCTATTTTCGGCCGTTCAGACCTTAGGGGCAGAGAGCGCCGCGGCGGGAGAGGTAATCTCTAGTAATACCTATGTTTTGGAGCCTTCGGCCAAGGAAATTATTGAGTATATGGAGGCGGTAATGGTGCAGATCGCACTGGGCCAGGTGATGCTTGAATCTCGACTGGCCCAGTATGCCAGTCGGTTTAACGCCATGTACGCCGCTAAAAGTAAGGCCACCGAGCTCAAGGACGATTTAGGGCTGCAGCTACATCACTCAAAGCGAGCGCTGGCCGATGAGCGCATTAAAGAGGTGCTTTCGGGTATGAAAGCGATGCGCCGCCGGTAGCTAGCACAAGCGTTTTATGCCACAATGAACCTATATGGCTACTAAAACGGCGACAACTAAGGGCTACGGTCGCATCCGGGCGATCAACAACCTGACGACTGAAATTGTTTGGACCGGTGAGCGCCCCGCGCCGAAAGATCTGTTGCGGTTAAAGGATGATGAAGGCGGGCTTTTTGAGGTGCAAAGTTTTAATGAACTTTCGCATGCAATCTGCATTAATCTGCGTGCCAGCTTGCACGCCGTGCGCGGTGCGGTAGTCGAGCCGGTGGGCAGTACTATTACGGTGCCGGTGGGGACTAAAGCGCTCGGGCGGCTGTTTAACGCTCTAGGCCAGCCGGTTGATGAGTTGGCCAGCCTTGAGGCGCTGCCGCGACGCTCAATTTATACGCCTAAGCCCCCGAATCAAACTACCAAACCAGCCAAGCCGGAGATCCTGGAGACTGGCATCAAGGCGATCGACTTTTTTACGCCCTTCGTGAAGGGCCGCAAGATCGGTATTATCGGAGGCGCCGGAGTCGGTAAGACGGTGCTGATGATGGAGGTCATTAACAACGTCGCCAAAGACAACAAAAGCCTGGCTTTCTTTGCGGGCATTGGTGAGCGCATTCGCGAAGGGCACGAGCTTTACCAGACGCTGCAGGAAAGTAAGCTGCTCGAAAAGTCGGTGATGTTTTACGGACAGATGAACGAGACGGCGGCCTTGCGAGCAAAGGTTGGGATTGCCGCCGCCACGCTGGCGGAGTACTTCCGCGACGAAGAGGGTCGGGATATTCTTTTCTTCATCGATAACATTTACCGGCACCTGCAGGCTGGCAATGAGCTTTCCACGAGTTTGGGGCAGATCCCTAGTGAGGGAGGCTACCAGGCTACGTTGTTTTCCGACCTCAAACAGTTGGAGGACCGGCTATATTCGAACGATAAGGGCTCCATCACCAGCGTCCAGACCATTTACATCCCGGCTGACGACTTGAGCGACCCGGCGGTGCAAGAAATCCAAGCCCAGCTGGACTCGACGATTGTGCTGAGCCGGCAGGTGGCGGAGAGCGGGATCCGGCCGGCGGTGGACCTCATCCACACTACCAGCTCGCTGCTCACGCCTGATGTGGTGGGCGACCGTCACTACTTGCTTGCGACCACGGTGCAGGCCATCATGCAGAAATATGACAGCTTGAAGAACATTATCGCCATCATCGGTGAAAGTGAGCTAAGCCAATCCGACCGCATCGACTACCAAAAAGCCAAAAAGCTCATTCAGTTCTTTAGCCAAGACTTTTTCGTGAGCCAGGTTCTGACCGGCCGCCCGGGAGTGTACGTCAGCCTCGCGGAAACACTGAAACAGCTTGAAGAGATCTTAATTTGAGGTCCGAATGGATACCCAGCAACGACTCAAGGTAAAGGTGTTCTCGCCTTACGAAACCTTTTTTGAGGGCTCGGCGGTGTCGCTTTCGGCCATAAATAAGACCGGCCCCTTTGATGTTTTATACGGGCATACCAACTTCTTTACGGCGCTCTCCGGCGGACGAGTAACCGTTGATACCGGGTACAACCCCGTAGTAATTGAGATAGGCAGCGGCATCCTGCGTGTGCGAGACAACGTGTTGACGCTGTTTGCGAACGTTTGATGGGCGGCCGACGGTTCTCAGGGCTAGTTGTGCTGATGACACTAGCCGCTTTTAGCTTGGTGGGCGGCGCTCGAGCTGACTCTTTCCTGACGCAAAACTATCTAGCTTCTCAGACCCTCGCCACGGGGTCGCTGGTGAGCCTATCGGCCGATCCTAACGTCGTGGATCCAGCTAATACGGCCAATGCCAACAATCTTTTGGGGGTAGTGGCGAGCAACCAGAGTGCATACGTAGGCACCCAGACGCCGGGTGGCGTCCAGGTGGCAACGAGCGGCCTGGAGCCGGTACTGGTCTCTACGCTGAATGGCGACATTAAGGTGGGCGATCGGATTGCCCCTTCGCCGGTCGCAGGAGTTGGTGCAAAAACGACCACTAGCAGCAGGATTCTGGGAGTGGCCCAAGCGAGCTTTAACCCTAAGACCACCGGTGCGGTGGTAACTACCTTAAGTGATGGTAGTAAAAAGGTGCGGGCAAGCGTTGGCCTCATCCCTGTATTGCTCAATGTAACCTACTACACCGCTCCTCCCGTGAGCCAACCCGTTGTGAAGCAAAGTACGCCGCCCGCTTGGTTGGAGGAGCCAGCTCAAGTGGTGGCGGGGCATCCGGTAGGTAGCGCGAAACTATGGCTTGCCGCCGCCGCCTTTTTAGCCGTCCTCTCGCTGTGCGCCGCGGCACTGTACGGGACGGCTCGCGGCAGCATGGACTCGATTGGCCGAAATCCGCTGGCCGCCCAGGCGATCAATCGTGGATTTGGTCGTGTAGCGGTGGGGGCGGCTCTTTTGCTTTTGATTGGCCTCGGTATTGTCGTGGTGATCCTGCGGCTGTAGTTACTGCACGATAATGTAGTCGAAGTAGTAGGCGGTGTTAGGGCTTGGGGCGTTACTCGTCTCAATCGTAAAAAAGGTCGGTGTACGGGTAACGTAGTACTGCAGTTTGGAGCCGGTGGCCCCCACGGGTGTAATCACAACGTTGGGAATGCTGGCGTAGGCTTTACTGAAAGTAATGATAGCCATCTGCCCTGCCAAGGGACTACCACCCGAGTTGAGCGTTACGCTTCCGGAAGTATCGTTGCCGCTCATGTTGGTGCTACCACCCCCCAGTGCATTGCTCGCCTGAATACTGGGGGTGCCGCCACCAGTAATGATGTGGCCGTTTACGGTTAGCTGGCCGCTCGCGGTGAGGTTGGTAACGGTCAGGCTGCTCGCCGATAGCGCTCCGCCGATGCTCGCATTGCCGGCCACGGCCACGTTGCTAAAGTTGGAGGTGCCGGATACATTAAGGGATCCATCGACGGTTAGCTGCTGCTTAGCCTCAACGTTACCCTGGAGGCTGGAAGTGCCAGCAACTGTCAGATTTTTACGGAGGCTCAGAGTGTCCATTGAACTGCCCCCGGAAACATTGATGCCATTTACGGCGGTGAAGCCCGATTGGGCGATGAGGTTACCATCAAATGTAGCGCTGCGGTCGAAGGTGGCATCGTTTTTAAATAATACCGAGGTGGCGAACACCAGCGACTGACCCGAACCGGTTAAGCTATTACTTTCAAGCAAATCTTTAAAGGTGTCTGGACTCAAGGACTGGCTGGGCAGGCTGCTGTTGCCGCCCGAAGTGCCGGTAGTGGAGTCGTCGGCGTGATGGTGTGTCAGCGCGAAAATACCTCCTCCAATGAGGGCGAGCAGCAGCGCCCCGCCGCCTAAAACTACATAACGTTTGTGCGCCGCGATAAAGTGCTGCATTCGTTCGAGCTTCGATGGAGCTTTGGCGGGCGGGGGTGTTAAGGGGGGTTGAGATTTTGGTGGCGTCGGTGTGGTCGTTACTATGGGCACCGCCTCATCTACCACGGGGCTAGCCGTGGGCGACCAAGCGGGCTTGGTATCGGGTTGATTGGGCTGGCTCGGTGGGAGATTTTCTGGCTTCATAGGCACACAACTTCTCTTGTATCTTACCGCTTACGCTTATATCTCACAAGCAAGAGCATAAGTGGTATAATGTGAGCAATGAGGAAGTGGGGCTTATTACGGTTACTGCCGGCCGAACATAGCGGCCGTTTGCGGCCGCACCGTCATACATCGTATGCCGGGCTAGGGTTTTTATTGCTGCTCGCCAGCTTATTGACGCTGTCTGTGGGGTGGGTGGCTCGGGCGGATTCGAGCGGTGGCTATACCACCTACGCCAGCGTTCCCTCCAGTAAGCCGACGGCCGCTCCCGCCATTACGACTCCTGGTGGGGGCCAACGCTTAAGCCAAAACCCCGTTACCGTTACGGGTACGTGCCAGCCTGGCACACTGATAAAGTTGTACAAAAACGAGGTGCTCGCTGGGGGCGTACTATGCCAATCGAACGGCAGCTTCAGTCTGCAGGCGGACCTTTTTATTGGCTCAAATACCTTAATTGCGCGAGCGTACAACAGCAGCGACGACCAAAGCCCAGACTCGGCAGCGATTCCGGTAACTCTTACCCTGCCCGGTGTTGCCGCGGAGCCCATTAGCAGCGCTTACTCCCCAACGAGCTTGCCGGTAAACCAGTTAGTGCTAACGAGCCAGCTGTTTCACCGCGGCTTTTATCCCAGGCAGTCGGCGAGTTGGCCGGTGCAGATTACGGGCGGTACCGCACCCTATGCTGTCAATATCGGCTGGGGCGATGGTACGACTGATCTCATTAGCCAGCCGGCAGCGGGGGCGCTCACCATTAAGCACGCTTATGCTAAGCCCGGCAGTGGCTATAGCGGCAGTTACAGCATTATCATAACGGCGACCGATGCTACGGGTCAGCATGCTTATCTTCCGCTGGTCGCGATCGTTACTAATGGTGTGGTCGCTGCTGGCTCGACGGCGCAGCCCAGCCCTAACCTGCATCTGCAGTTGGTGTGGCCGGCACTCGCCGGAGCAGCGGCCTTGGTGGTTGGCTTCTGGCTGGGTGAGGTGCGGGAGAAGCATCAGCTCGCCGCCACCGTGAGGCCGGCGGCAT
>JASLFZ010000002.1 GCA_030150485.1 Candidatus Saccharimonadales bacterium
GGTGCGCGTAATGGCTGAGGCGACCCAGCCGGCCAACCCTCCAAAGATAATCCAGGCGATGATTCCTACTAGTGTCATGGCGACTCCCTCCACTTAAATACTATGGGCTCAGCATACTCCCTTAACCAGGGCGAAAAAATAGGCGAAATAACTAATTAGCTGGTTTTTTGCAAGCAAAAGTTCGGTGATTTAGTGGCGACTCTAGCCACTTTTGCTACTGGCGTACAATAGGGGCATGGATTTAACCAACATTAGTGATTTACGGGCGGCTATGCAGCTCGCTGGCTTGAGTGCACGCAAATCGCTGGGCCAACACTTTTTGGTAGATAAGGACAGTCTTGAGGCGGTACTGGCGGCCGGCGAGGTGAACCGAGAGGATACGGTGCTGGAGGTGGGTCCGGGTTTGGGGGTGCTCACCACGGCGCTGGTGGCGGCGAGCAAGGCGGTGGTGGCGGTTGAGATGGATCCGGTGCTGGCAGAGCTGCTCGAGCGTGATCGGCCGGATAATTTAACGGTGGTGCGCGAGGATATTCGGCGCTTTGATGTGCGCGAGCTACCGCCAGGCTATAAGGTGGTAGCAAACATCCCCTACTATGTGACCTCGCCGCTGCTGCAGTTCTTTTTAGAGGCGCCTAACAAGCCACAACTGCTGGCGTGGCTAGTGCAAAAAGAGGTTGCACAGCGCGTCACCGCAGGCCCGGGCCAGATGAGTATATTAGCGTTTAGCGTGCAGTATTATGGCGAGCCCAAGCTGTTGCGGGTGGTGGAGCGCTACAAGTTTTGGCCGGCGCCGAAGGTAGACTCCGCCGTCTTGCAGGTAAAAGTGCACGACCAGCCGGCGTTTGCGGCTGATACCGCTAAGCTGTTTCGGTTGGTTAAGGCGGGATTTGGAGAAAAGCGCAAGCTGCTCAAGAACAGTCTGGCCGGTGGTCTGAACATTTCGATGGAGTTGGCGGCACAACTGGTGGCCGACGCAAAGCTGATGGCAATGGCCAGAGCCCAAGAACTAGCGATAGAGGATTGGGAGCGGCTGTATCGCGTGGTTATGAAAGCCGACCTGCTCTAGGCGCTACGTCAAGCAACCCCGGTGGCTCGATCGCAGTGAAACCGGGTATACTACTGTTATGTCGAAATTTTTTATTACCACACCCATTTATTATGTGAATGATCTGCCTCATATCGGGCACGCCTACACGACGATTGCGGCCGACGTGATTGCGCGCTATCAGCGACAGCAGGGTAATGAGGTCTTATTTAGTACCGGTACCGATGAAAATGGCCAAAAGATTGTGCAGGCAGCTGAAGCTGCTGGCAAGAAACCGCGTGAGTATGTTGATGCTATGGCCGAAAGCTGGAGCCAAACGTGGGCGCAGCTGGGTATTAGCAATGAAAAGTTTATCCGGACCACCGACTCCGACCACGCGACCGCCGTAACCGACTTTATTGGCCGCGTGCAAAAAGCTGGCGACCTCTACAAGGACACCTATGAGGGTCTCTACTGCGTGGGCTGCGAGGAGTTTAAGCGCGAGATGGATGTGGTGGATGGGCACTGCGTCCTCCATCCAAAGCAAAAGCTGGAGCATCTTAAAGAGGAGAACTACTTTTTCCAGTTGAGTAAGTATCAAGACCAGCTCCTCAAGCATATTGAAGACCACCCCGAGTTTGTGCAGCCGGCTAGCCGCCGCAATGAGGTGGTGCAGTTTATTAAGCAGGGGCTCGAAAACTTCAGCGTATCGCGCCCGAGTAAAGGGTGGGGAATCGAGTGGCCGGGCGACAAAGAGCAGGTGGTGTATGTGTGGTTTGACGCGCTGGTGAACTACCTAACGGTAGCGGGATATCCGAAAGAGAACAGCTGGTGGCCACCGGATGTCCATGTGGTTGGTAAAGATATTATTAAGTTCCACTGTATTTACTGGCCGGCCATGCTCATGAGCGCCGGGCTGACGCTCCCCAAGCAGGTGTTTGCGCACGGCTTTTTTACCGTGGATGGCCAGAAGATCTCTAAGTCGCTGGGGAACGCCATCAATCCCGTTGAGCTAGCGGGAAGCTATGGCGTGGATGCGTTGCGGTTCTATCTATTTCGGGAGATTTCATTTGGTGGCGATGGCGAGTTTAGCCATGAGCGCTTCCGGCAGGTGTATGAATCGGAGTTGGCCAACGATTTAGGCAATGCCGTGCAGCGGGTGGCCTCCATGGTGACGCGTTATCTGGATGGCCAGCTGGGCGAGCTGCCCAAGGCGGGGCACGATGTGGGCCTCTACCACGACGAGATGAAGGCGCTGCGCTTAGACCGGGCACTCAATGAGCTATGGGTACACGTGCGCGGCGTCAACCAGTTTATTGAGGAAGAGCAACCCTGGGAGCTGGCTAAGAGCGATAAAGCCCAACTAACGGTGGTGCTGCAGCAGGCGGCGGCCGATTTGCTGCACATTGCCGGCTTGCTCATGCCCTTCATCCCGGCTACCTCGCAGCGGATTGCCCAAACCTTTGCAGATGGTAAGGTGAACGCTGAGGTGGGTATTCTCTTCCCTAAGTTTGACCAGCCACCGGCTCAAGGGTAGGCAAGTGCAGGAACCGCCCGCCATCAAGTTGGTTGATACTCACGCACATCTACACTTTGACGTCTACCGCGCCAAGATTGACGCAGTGCTTAGCCAGGGCGAGGCCGCGGGTGTGAGCAGGTTTATTACCGTAGGAGTAAATACGGCAGACAGCCGCGCGGCGGTTGATCTGGCGGCTACCTATGGTTCGGTATGGGCGGCGGTGGGGATTCACCCGCACGACGCCGGCGAGGCGGAGCAAGGTATGGGGTACTTACGCGAGCTGGCCGCCCGCCGCAAGGTGGTGGCTATCGGCGAGTGTGGGCTGGACTTGTATAGGTCGACGACCTCGCTGGAGCAGCAGAGGGCGGCGCTCAAAGCCCAAATTGAGCTGGCGCTAGAGCTGGGCTTGCCGTTGATTTTTCACGTGCGCGAAGCCTTTGAGCCCTTTTTTGAGCTGCTGGAGGACTACACTGGCCTGCGTGGTGTGGTTCATAGCTTTACGGGCAACCGCGGCCAAATGGAGGCGGGAGTAGCGGCGGGGCTGCATATCGCCTTGAATGGCATCGTGACATTTAATAAGGACGCCGGGCTACGAGACGCCGCCAAAGCGGTCCCGGCGGAGCGCTTGGTGCTGGAAACGGACTGCCCCTTTTTGAGCCCGGCGCCGCACCGTGGTAAGGAGAATGAACCGGCGCGCGTAGCCGACATCGCTGCCTTTGTGGCGCAGCTACGCGACGAACCGGTGAAGCGGCTGGCCGCTCAAACGACCGCAAACGCCGAGCAGCTGTTTAAGCTAGTCTGATAAACTTGGTCTGCAATGAGTGATTACATCTATCTTGATTATGCCGCAGCGACACCATTAGACAAACGGGTGCTGGCGGCGATGCAGCCCTATCTTACCGAGCGGTTTGCGAACGCCGCGTCTTTGCATGCGCCGGGTCGCCAGCAGCGTTTGGCGCTCGAGGAGGCGCGCAGCCGTGTAGCTAAGGCGCTTGGCGCCAAGCCAGCGGAAATTATCTTTACGAGTGGCAGTACCGAGGCCGCCAACCTTGCTATCCAGGGAGTGGCGGATGCCTATCCAGATGGTGGAGTGGTGGTTTCGGCGGTGGAGCATGAAGTGGTGCTACGAGTGGCCCAAGGGCTGGGGGACGAACACTCGGTTACGCTGGTCGGGGTGGACGCAACCGGAACGGTGAGCTCGGCGGCGGTAGTTGCTGCGATTGACGACGCTACGGTGCTGGTGTGCTTACAGTATGTTAACAACGAGCTGGGTACTATTCAGCCGGTTGCACAAGTAGCCCAAGAGCTGGGGCGGATTAAAAAGGAGCGGGCTGCCCGTGGAGTAAAACGCCCGTTGTACCTCTACTGTGATGCGGCCCAAGCGGGTCTGCAGCACCTGGCGGTGGCCCGCTTGGGAGTGGACTTACTGAGCATGGGCGGCTCCAAGCTGTACGGACCTGCGGGGGGCGGCTTTTTGTATGTGCGGACCGGGACTGCGCTCCAGCCGGTGCTGCGCGGCGGCGGCCAGGAGCACGCGCTGCGGCCTGGTACAGAGAATGTGGCGGCGGCGATTGGTCTCGCTACGGCGCTGGAACTGATACAGGCTGAGCGCAAAGCCGAGGCTCAGCGCCAAGCAGGGTTACGCGATGAGCTGTGGCGCCAGTTGCAGGAGCAGGTTGAGG
>JASLFZ010000038.1 GCA_030150485.1 Candidatus Saccharimonadales bacterium
AAAGAGACCAGGCATCACACAACGCAAAAACCAGTACAGTTAATGGAGCGCCTTATCAAAGCAAGCTCTAATGAAGGAATGGTCGTATTAGATCCATTTATGGGCTCTGGTTCAACCGCCCTTGCATGCAATAATCTTGGGCGTCATTTTATCGGGATTGAGAAGGACGAAAAATACGTTGATGTCGCCCGTAAGCGTCTTGAAGAACAGAAGAACGCCCAGCAACTACCTTTAGATCACCGGCCTTCTGGTGTAGGCCTCCGAAGCAGCAGAGATCCTGTCCGTATCCCTTAATGGTAAGAAGGCTCTCAACTTCTCGTCGATCCCCTTAATAGTAGCTATTTTTTGACGATAGCTCATTGAGATTAGTTCTTCTTTACTGCCCATTCTGTCTGTTAAGAGTGGTTGGATATCATCATAAGCTGCTTTACTTAAGATGGCATCAATTTCTGGCTCTTTCAAGATAGCCGCTGGCATAAGGAGAGATGGTTCAGTAGATCTGTCTTGCTCTGGTGGCAGGTAGTGCTCGATCTTTATTTTTGGGGCCGTGTTAGCCTCAGTAATAGTGCATGCGAATGTCCTAATTGGATTGCATAGATAAAATTGATACTGATACGGCCAAAAGTTTTTGGGCGCTGGGTTAGAGTTGGGGTTAGCCAGCTTATGCGCAAGGTATATCTTATGATAGTAATTTGACATGATCTCGCTAAAACGGATATTGCGTTGATGCTGTGGCCAAACCTCAAATGCCTGAAATCGTAGCGTCGAGTAGTCCCCAGTATCAAAATGTGGATAATCTCCAAGTACTAGGAGAACTCGCGGTACCTTATGCGTAATGAGGTCTAATTCTAATTCTGAACGAACTGAGAATAGCCACTTGGAATCATTATTCCTCTTGATGTCGACTGAGTTGCATACGGAGCACGCCGTCTCGAGTCTTGCTACAGGGGATTTACAGTTCTTACACTGATCAAGTTGATCAATGCGAGAGCAAGACTTTACCTCAGAGCCATCAGCCAAATCGTGGCCCCGAGCTCCTGTTTTTTCTCCCGTAATGCCCGTAATTAAGGAGGCTAGGTGTTGGCCAGGATAGCCAATTCTAATGTTAGGCGTTTGTTTGGTAAGGCCAGACCATTTTATTAGGTTAATTCGCGGCGCCAGCACAAGTTCTGCCAGCAGCTCCTCAATTTTAACTATATTGTCACCAATATTGATTTTGTTTGTATCTGGTTGCATACGTAACTCTTGATTGAATTATAGTTCCTTATGTGCCAGATGGCTACCTGGAGCCACAATAGCTTCAGCTCATCTTACCCATAAGTATGA
This sequence comes from Candidatus Saccharimonadales bacterium, assembly GCA_030150485.1. GTDB lineage: Bacteria > Patescibacteriota > Saccharimonadia > UBA4664 > SCTI01 > JASLFZ01. The sequence continues at coordinate 1,327 of JASLFZ010000038.1, forward strand.
GGCGCATAAATCTAGAACCTGTTTACAGATAGAAAATGGCAATTACAAAAAATCGAGCAAACGCTCGACTTCCCAAAACGGCTACGAGATAATGATGTTTTAGGCTTTACTAAGAAGAAAGCAGCACGGTCTGTGGGTTGTAATAATTACTTGGCTGGGGCGGAGGGATTCGAACCCCCGAATGCCAGGACCAAAACCTGGTGCCTTACCACTTGGCCACGCCCCATCGCGTGTCAGCCGAGCCGGAAATTTAACCTTTGTATTGTAGCGCTTACGGCTACGCTTGGGAAGCCACCAGGTTGTCAAGCATAACCAAACGTTGTATCGTTTTGATAGATGAAACGTCCTGCACAACCCATTACTATTGATACCGCCACAATCGTCCGCATTTTGGTGCTGATTTTGGTGTTCGTCGGCGGCATTTGGCTGGTTTCCAAGCTGCGCCTTGAGCTCGTCTGGCTTGGTACCGCCTTTTTCTTGGCGGTTGCGCTCGATCCGGCCGTCAACGGCATCAAAAAAGTACTGCGCTGCGGGCGTCTGCTTGCTACCAGTATTGTGTTTATTATCTTCCTTCTTTTGCTGGCTTTCTTGGGTGCTAGCTTGGTACCGCCCCTGGTGAATCAAACCGTAGGGCTGGCCGATCAGCTGCCCCGCTTTTTGCAGCAGGCTCAGGATGGCCACACCACCTTGGGGCACTTTGTGCAGCATTACAACCTGGTGCAGCGCGCCAAAACCGAGCAGTCTAAGGTTATTAGTGATATCGGTCACAGCAGCGGCACCGCTCTGGGTCTTATCAAGAGTATTTTCACGGACTTTGCTGGTATTGTGACTACGCTCGTGCTGACCTTCTTTATGCTGCTTGAAGGTCCTCATTGGATTACGATGGGTTGGAAGTATGTGCCGGTTGATGAGCAGTCGCACTTCCATCGCCTCAGTACTAAGATGTACAAGATTGTGGCCGGCTACGTTACCGGTAACCTGATTATTGCGGCCCTGATAGCGGTGATCACCGCCGTCTTAATGGCCATCTTGCAGGTCCCCTACTCGATTCCTCTGGGTATTTTTGCTGGGCTCTGTACTATTATTCCCATTATTGGTGGCGTACTCGGCCTGACCGCTGTTTGTGGCGTGGCCATTTTTACCTCGACCACGGCAGCCGTAATTTTAGCGGTCTACTTCTTAATTTACTTTTTCCTCGATGGTCACGTGCTACGGCCATTGGTATACGGCCGGACTATTGAGATGTCTTCGCTCCTGGTGATGATTTCGATTGTACTGGGAACGGCGCTTGGTGGCATTATTGGCGCACTGGTAGCGATTCCTGTGGTGGCTTGCATCGGCGTATTGCTGACCGACTTTATGGGCGCCGATGCCAGCTCGGTAGCCAAGGTGCCAGCCAAATCGGTCGGCAACAAGCCCGCTAACTAGCTAAGCGGCGCCAGCGTGGGCCGTTGGGGGTATCGTCAATCTCAATGCCGCCTGCCTGCAGCTTAGCGCGGGCGCTGTCGGCGGCAGCATAATCCTGGGCTTTGCGCGCCCCCTCGCGCTCGGTCAGCACAGCCTTTTCCTCGGTTGATATATCCTGCCGCTCGCTTAAGCGAAGCCCCAGCAGCCCCTCAACCCACGCGACCTGCTCTGTGGTCGGCAGGAAGTTCTCGCACTCCATTATATCTAGCAGCTCAGTGATGTGCGCCAAGGCTTGCGGTGTATTGAGGTCGTCATTTAATGAAGTGGTAATTTTTGCCTGGACCTCCGTAAAGACCGTATCGCTAAGCGGACCGCTGCCACTTTGGAACTGCGCGTCCGACCAGGCTTGTAGTCGCGCCAGGTAGTTCGCCGCACTCTGCAGCCCATCCCAGGTAAAGTTCTGCTGCGTGCGGTAGTGGCTCTGCAGGTAGAGCATACGCAGTACCATAGGGCTAAATCCGCGCTTAACCACATCGGCCAACCGGTAGGTATTGCCCAGTGATTTGCTCATCTTAGTGCCATCTACCAGCAGAAACTCATTATGCACCCAGTAGTTTGCCAGCGGTATGCCGCCATGGGCCGCCTCGCTCTGGGCGATCTCGTTGGTGTGGTGGGTGCCAATGTGATCAACGCCGCCGGTGTGAATATCGATTGTCTCGCCCAGTTCGGCCTCGATAATAGCCGAGCACTCAATGTGCCAGCCGGGGAAGCCCTCGCCCCACGGGCTCGGCCAGCGCATGGTGTGATGCGCAAAGTGGCCGGTAGTAAAAAACCACAGCGCAAAGTCTTGCGGGTTGCGTTTGGCGCTATCGGTGACCACCTCACTGCGCGCGCCCACCTCCTTTTGGGCCAAACTTTGGCCGGTGAGTTTGCCATAATCGCTCAGCTTCGACACGTCAAAGTACACCGCCTGCTCGGTGGTGTAGGCAAACTCGCTATCAGCCAACTTTTGGATCATGCTAATTTGTTGCTCAATGGTATCGGTGGCCTTAATGTAGCGCACCGGTGGCAGAACGTTTAAAGCCTCCATATCACTGCGAAACACCTGCGCGTAGTACTCTGCCACCTCCCAGACCGTTTTACCCTCTTCCTCCGCGCGCGATTGCAGCTTGTCCTCGCCAGTATCGGCGTCGCTGCTTAGGTGGCCAACATCGGTAATGTTCATAATGTGGTCAATCTTATAGTCGTTGAGACGTAATACGCGCTTTAAGGTATCATTAAAAACCGCGTTGCGCAGATTGCCAATGTGGTAGTAGTGATACACCGTCGGCCCGCAGGTGTACAGGCTGATGTGGCCGGGCTTAAGCGGCCTGAGGGTTTCTTTGGTTCGTGTCAGCGTGTTGTAGAGCTTCATAGTCCTGAATGTGTTTACTTAATGATTTCACAAAATTCGCCTTAACTTCGGCCAGTGGCGTGTTATTGACCTGACACCCAGCCGCCCGGTCGTGTCCACCACCACCAAAGTCCATGCAGGCCTTTGCCGCCACCGGCATGCTGGCGCGCGTGGAAATCTTGATTTTGTTGGTCTCGCCGCCATAGTGACGCATCACTACCGCCACCGCCACGCCCAGCGCGTTTTGCAGATCGTAAATGATGAGGTCGGCCGGATCGTGCAGCTCGGCGTACTGTTTGAGCTCTTCCGGCGTCACCGCCACCAACGCGATCTTGCCCTCACAATACAGCTCAATGCGCCCGAGCAGGCGCCCTTTCAGCGCGAGCAGGTCGGTGGTTAAGCGGTCGGAGGCGCGATAGGCCTCGTGAATATGGTAGAGGTTGGCGCCCCAATCGATCAGCTTGGCCATGGTGCGAAAGGTGTCCGAGGTCACTGTGGCGATGGAAAGGTTGCGCGTATCGGCCAAAATGCCCGGCACCAACAGGTTGGCAGCGTCCTTATTGATAGCCCACCCCAGCTGCTCAGCAATGGTAATCACCACCTCGCAGGTCGAGGTGCTGGTGCGGTCAACCACCTCGTGCGTAGGAAAGGGCAGGGATTCTCGGTTAGGGTGATGGTCGATGACGGACACCGGCTTTTTGGTCAGCCGGCCCTGGTACTTTTCAAACGTACGCGCCAAAGCCTGCGGACCGCCCGTATCGACAATCAAGGTAAGATCAAACTTATCCGGAAACTCATGCCGCACGCGGTCAGCGCCTTCAAAGTAAGCAATATAGCTCGGGACGTCGTCGCGGCAGTATAGCACCACCTCTTTACCCAAATCTCCCAAAATCTGCTCTAAAGCTAAGCTGGAAGTAAGACTATCGGTGTCCGGCTTTTCCGGCTGCAGCACAAGTATAGTTGTTGCGTCCGCCACCAACGCGCCCAGCTCGGTAATAGCCTGTTTTAATGAACTCAAAACGCCCGCCGTTCCTGAAGCGCCCGCCCCAGCGTGATTTGGTCGGCGTACTCGAGATCGCCTCCCATAGGCAGCCCGCGCGCCAAGCGCGTTACGCGCACGTCGTAGTCTTCCAGCTGCTTACGGATGTAGAGGCCGGTCGCTTCACCTTCGGTGGTCTGGTTGGTGGCGAGCACTACCTCTTGGACGTTATCGGACGTAATTCTACCGAGCAGGCTCTGGATCTGTAGCTGGGCCGGCCCCACGCCGTCAATGGGCGAGATAACGCCGCCGAGCACGTGGTAAACACCCTCATAGAGGCCGGTTTTTTCGACCGCCACCACATCGAGCGGCTCCTCCACCACCGTAACTAGCTGATGGCTGCGCTTGGGGCTGCGGCAGATAACGCACTCCTCACCATCGCTGTAGTTGTAGCAGGTACTGCAGGTCGCTAGGCCGGCCCGCAGGCCAAGTAGCGCCTCACCCAACCGGCCCTCCAGCCCGCTATCGTGGCGCAGCAAGAAAAAGGTCAGGCGTTCAGCGCTCCGCGGCCCCACGCCGGGAAGCTTGCTAAACTCTTCAATTAAGGTCGCAATCGATTGCGGGATAATTTGCATTGCGGATGCGTTACAGCCCTGGAATGCCGAGACCCCCGGCCACGTTCTTCATCTTTTCGGCTGCCAGCTGCTGGCTGCGCGTAATCGCCTGGGTGATGGCCGATTCCAGCCACTTTTCTAGCTTACTAATCTCCGCTACATCAACCAGCTCGGGATCAATCGTAATCTTCTTAATCTTTTGCTCACCATTAATGGTTACCTTAACGGCGCCGCCACCGGTTTCAATATCGATTGACTCCTTGGCCAGAGCCGACTGGATTTTTTTCAACTCATATAGGGTTTTAGCTTTATCAAACATGGACGCTCCTTTTGGTATATTGTACCGTAACCTCTGCTTGCTAGCGAGGCATCACCTGATATTCCTGCACCGCTACGTATCCGGTCTGAACCTCGGGTCCGATGGGACGCCAGTTCCGGGGGATTATCTTTGGGTCATAGTAGGGCTGATAACCGGTTTTGCCGATCATCCAGAGCTTGCCGGATTGGGGGTGGATGTCGGCCAAGTTCCGCACCACGATCTGGCTGGCCCGATCATAAATCAAGCTGCTCTCGGTGTAGCCATCCACCCCTTGCTGGCTCCAAAGATGATCCTGCACTCCCGTGTGATTGTAGTAACTGAAGTCAAAAAAGGTGTATATCTCCCCAGAAATGAGCTCATCGCCGGGTTGGTAGTGAGTGTTAACGTAGGCGCCAATGTTTCGCATTTTGTGATTTACGGCGATATGAATGTCCACAATGCCGCCCAAAAACAGCACCAAACACACCCAAGTCGCAATGTCGCGCGTCTTAGGTTTTAATTCAGCAATAATAACTGCCAGCACGCAGTAAAAACCAATGGCAGCAAAGGTGAAGTAGCGGTCCACAAAAATTGGCCGGCTACCAAAAGATATCAGCCAGACAACCACCGGCCCCAGCAACGCGTAGCTGCTTAGTAGCAAGAGCGCCGTTCGGCGGCGCGGCTGACGGCGGTAAACCCGCACAATGGCCGCCACAAAACCCAGCCCGAAAATAATCTCCCCCACCGCTGTCACGCCATAGCTAATGTAGAACACCATGAACTCAAGCAGGGTCTCTGGTAGCGTTGCGGCGGTCGATCGAGGTATCCAAAAGGAGCCTTGCACCCGGGTGTACTGGGCGTACGCAGTGGGCAACCAGGGCAAAAACGCCGCTAGCATGATGCCGTTAGCTAAGTACCACCAGGGATCCCAGAGCCCGCGCCGGTGACGTCGGCTGGTTTGGGTGGCGACGTACATCCAGTGAACCACCACCATAAAAATAGCGTAGTAGTGCGTGTAAAAGGCCGCCGCCATGACCAGTCCATAGAGTGCCCACAAAAACCAGCGATTGCGCTCGAGTGCCACCAGTAAAAGGTAGGTGGCGAGCAGTAGCAAGAACGCCACCATGGCATACATCCGCGCTTCTTGGCTGTAACGGATCATAAACGGCCCAGCGGCCACAAACAACGCCGCCAGACGAGCGGCCGACTCCGTCCACAGCCGCCGCACCAGCGCGTAGCTAAGCGGTACTGCCGCTAACAGAAATAGAGCGCTGAGCGACCTGGCCGCGGTTTCACTCGCGCCAAACACGCCAATCCAGTAGTGCAACAGCAGGTAATACAGCGGCGGATGGACGTCGCGCGCCGTTCGGGCGATAATCTGCGCTACTGGCATGCGCACGAGCATCATGGTAAAGCCCTCGTCGTGCCAAATGCTGGATTCGGCGATATCAACCAGGCGCAGCACGAGCCCAAGCAGTATTACCGCCACTAAGTAGACGCGGGTTGGGAGCGTCATAAATCGCCTCATGATTGGCGCGGTCGGTAGCTAAACGATTTACGGCGGTAGCCGCCGGTCCAACGCCGCCAAATAATTGCAATCAGTTCGCCCAAAGTAATAAAGGCCGCTCGCATCACCGCACCCTCAAAGGTGCCATCCGGCTTATCGTGCCAATCCGGCACGGAAATTTGAGCGATGGTGTAGCCGCGCAGACGCGCGATAGCCAGAATTTCCATATCGAACCCCCACCCGAGCACCCTTTGGCGAGTAAACAGCTCCTCCACCGCCTCCGCCGAAAAGGCCTTAAAACCGCATTGACTATCGTTAATACCCGGTAACAACAAACGCTGCAGTGTCCAGTTGCCAAAGCTGGAAATAAACCAGCGCAGCCCGACCGCATGACTGTTTTTTAGGCTTCGCACCGCGATGATTACTTCGGGCTCTTTTTGCATTTCGGCATACACCGCTTCAATGTGATGTAGCGGAGTTGCCAGGTCGGCATCCATAAATAATCGGTAGCGGCCGCGCGCCTCCATCATGCCAATGCGCACGTCCCGTCCCTTGCCAACCCGTGGGCCAGCCTCCACCACCCGAAAGTGCTTGAACAGCGGCGCCTTGGCCTGAGCAAGACGAGCCGTGCCATCGGGACTATCGGCCACCACGACCACCACCTCGGCATCGGTGTGATGGTGCTCCACTAAGTAGGCCGCCAGCTGGTCGAGCGAGGGCTCAATTCGAGCGGCCTCCTGGTAGGCCGGAATAATAATGCTAAGCTGAGGTAACTTCATGTTGCAGGCACAGTATATACGACAAATAGCTCTTTGCCACTGAATGGCGAGTAGTGGGGGCTCACCTGGCCACTTGGGAAAGCCTTTTTCAGTAGTGGGAGCACGGTTTGTTTATCGCCTTCAAGCACGCTGAACTGCTTCGCCCCTGGGCTCGGTATCGCTACCTGGGATACCGCTTTGGGATCCACCGGGATGTAGCTAGCGTGATGGTAGGTCAGGTAAGCCACCGGCATTAAGCTGTAGGAGCCCGCCACCGCGTAGCGCTTGCCTTCAAAGGGGTTGGTGTTGAAATAGGTTGCCAAAACGCTCGTGTCCTCGCTGTAGGCGAGGTAGGTCTGTGGCGCGCTGGCCCAGGCCACAAAGTACTCTACGTAGCCCTGGTACGCTGAAAGTATGAGCAGAAGGGTTACCGCCGCGCCGCCAATCAACCGAGCGCCGGTGTTACGTGGGAACACGCCATGCCAGGCATCAAGCATGTAATCGACTCCGATAGCGGCCAGAACCATAACGGCAGGCAGTGCGCCAATTGCACGCATGGCGTGCGGAATACCCTCGGCGGTGAGAACTTCGGGTAGCAACATTACGCCGAACACTCCCAGCAGCGCCGCATACCGTAGCTTACGCAAACGCACACAACAAACAAACAGCCCGAGCACGAACATAATACCCACAAACACGTTGAGCTCTGGTTGACCTCCCAGGTTTTGACGATAGTTGTTATCACCATGGAAGTTAAACATTAGCGCCGTCTTAACCACGGTCCTGCCCAGCGTCGTGAGTGGGTGGCCATGATTCAAGGAAGGATTGGTAAAGCTAACCCCACCGGCCCGACTGAACAGCTCACCAGGATGATGGACACCGTAGACCAGTAAGGGACCAAGCGTAATAATAGTGGCGGCCAAGCTGACCACGAGCCCATGTTTAATGCGCCCTAGCCAGGCCGGGCGTCGTGCCACCGCGTATCCGGCTATGAGCAGTAGCGCTAGTGGGAACAGCCGAAAAGCGGTGTAGGTATAAAAGCCGGCACCAAGGCTAACTCCGGCCGCTATATACCACCCCACCTTATTTGTCTGGCAGGCTTTGGTGCAAAGCCAGAGCGTCAGTGGAACCATCAGAGCCACCATGCCGGCTCGGAAGCCGTCGCGCGAGATAATCACGGCCCAGGGTGTGGCGGCCATAATCGCAGCCGCCACCAGTCCAGCTCGCCGTCCGAACCAACTGCTACCCCAGAGATACACTACCCCTACCGCTAGCGTACCCAGCAGCGCCGGTGCCAGCCGCAGCGCGTAGGTGGTATTCCCAAACAACCACACAAACAGCGCCTGAATAATAAAGAAGAGACCCTCCCGACCACCATTGCGGGCGTAAAATGGCTGAAAATCGTGATGATGAATAATATTCAGGATATCCAACCCGTTGGCGGCCTCATCGGGATGCAGGCCAGGCGGCAAACTATCTAGCTGGTGTAGCCGCATAAAGGCGGCTAATAGTAGCACAAGCCCCAGGCCAACTTGGTAACGGTAGGTCTTGAGTGCAGCCATCCACCGGTCTTGCATCAGCGGAACACCACGTACTTATACAGCACAAAGTTCCAGGTTAAGCTCACCACGGTTCCGCAGGCTTTCCCGCCGTTACGTAGCAGCACATCGTCAAGGTTACGGCGCTGGTTCCCGGTCGCCTTAAGCGCCGAGCTCACCAGCCGTGCCGGCCAGTTCCATTTGCTCGTGATTAAGTAGAGAACGCCGGTTTGCAGCAAATACACGCCAATCGCCGTTACCACAAAAAAGAGCACTGCCTGCTCAAACGGATTGCCACGATCGCCCCGAAACACGTCCTGGCGATTAACCACAAAGCTAAATACCATCGCGATGGTGGTTGAACACAGATTGGCCTTAACCTTCGAAAACTTTGCCCGGCTCGAAAGTGCGTTGAAAATACTAAAATCAATCAGGGTGTTGAGCACCCCGACCAGCCCAAATTTGCCCACCTGGGCCAACGAACCAACTGCCATTATGAGCGCATTTCCATCATCAATTACTGTAAGCGTAACCGTAATTTACAGCTTTGTAAAGCTGGGAACTAGAAAACCTGGCTGGCATGTACGCGGTCAATATCACGAAACTGCATCTGCTCCGGATGGAAGAACAGGTCGAGGCTGCCGGTGGGACCGTTGCGGTGCTTCGATATCAAAATCTGGGCGATGCCAGGCTGCTCCGATTCGTCCCGCTTGTAGTACTCTTCGCGGTAAATAAACATCACCACATCGGCGTCCTGCTCGATTGAGCCCGACTCGCGCAGGTCGGAAAGCATCGGCACCGGCGGCGTGCGCGATTCCACGCTACGCGAAAGCTGGCTGAGCGCCAAGACTGGGCAGTTGAGCTCGCGCGCCAAGCCCTTAAGCCCACGCGAAATTTCAGAAACTTCTTGAGTACGGTTATCGCCGCCCGAGCTTTTGCGGCCGCTAATAAGCTGCAAGTAGTCAATCACAATCAGGCCAAGGTCGTGCTCGGTCTGTAGCCGTCGCGCTTTCGTACGCATCTCCATGACGTTGGTGGTCGCCGAGTCATCAATGTAGATAGGCGCCTCGCTGAGCACCGCCATGGCGTCATTGATTTTCGGAAAGTCGCTGTCTTCCAGGCGGCCGTTGCGTAGCTTCCACGCGTCGATGCCCGACTCTGAGGCCAACAGGCGGTCAATCAACTGCTCCTTGCCCATTTCCAGCGAGAAAATGCCCACCGGGATGCCCTCTTTGGTGGCAACATGGTGCGCGATATTCAGCGCCAAGGTAGTTTTACCCATACTCGGCCGCGCCGCCAGAATAATGAGGTCTGATTTTTGCAGCCCCGCCAAAACACCATCAAGCGCCTTGAAGCCGGTCGGGACGCCGCGCAAACTGTTTTTATCTTTGTGTAGCTCATCAAGCCGGTCAAATGAATCGGCCAGCACCGAACTGATCGGGATGAAGTTTTGCTTGAGGTGTTTTTGCGAAACGCCAAACAGCGTCTGCTCCGCTTGATCGAGCAGCCCATCGAGCGGCGTGTTTTCATCGTACCCCAGACCGCTAATAGTACTGGCGGCGCCGATCAGCCGCCGCAGCGTGGCCTTGTGCGCCACAATGCCAGCATAGTGCGCCACGTGCGCCGCCGTCGGGACCTGCTCC
>JASLFZ010000043.1 GCA_030150485.1 Candidatus Saccharimonadales bacterium
AAAGAGAAACGTGAAACCGAGGCCAACCGCATTATTACCAGCTTCGAGGGCAGCTCCATCCAAGTGCTCAATGGCCGTTTTGGCCCCTATATCAGCGATGGCAAGAAGAATGCTAAAATCCCCAAAGGCACCGAACCTTCAAGCTTGAAGCTAGCCGACTGCGAGACACTGCTGGCCGCAGCTCCCGCCAAGCGTCCCCGCCGCCGCGTTAAACGGGGCTAACACCATCCAATTCTATCTTGTAGAAAACGCCAATTTCTGCTAGGGTTATTGGTAGATTAACCATAAAGTGGCTGTGGTTTAAGCTGCTTTTTTAGAAGATGTAATGGGAGTGGTGCGGTCGTGGCTAAACACAAGCGCAAAAAATCAGCTCGTCGGCCAGCCCGGAAGACGACTCAAAAACCGGCCGCCCGACCGGAGCAAAAGCACGCATCCGAGTTTCATGAAAGTCTCGCAGTCATGGCGCCAGCACCCACCCTACCTGCAGTTAACCGACCAACTTTGCCGAAAATCACTTGGCCGAGCTTGCCCAAGCTTGCCTTGCCAGCTACTGCCCCCGCCATGCCAGGGGCGAGCACCATCCCTTGGTCTGTAGCATGGGAGGATGCCACCGCGCTGCTGCATGACGCGGGGATGTACACCAGCCACGCCCTTGGCCGCATCTTTACCCGTCGCGCCCGGCTGGCTTACAGCGTTGTGGCCTTGGCGGTGGTTGGGGCGATAGGAGTGGCCGGCGCCCAGCTCGCCAGCAACACGCTCTCGAAATACAATAACGTGCTATCAAGCCCCACGCTGCTGCTGAACCAAAAGGATGTTGGTACCACCATTTTGGATCGCAATGGAGTGGTGCTGTTTCAAGGCTATGGCGCCGAAAATCGCCAAAACATTTCTTTTAATCAGATGCCTACTTCCATTAAGCAGGCTACCCTGGCGGCCGAAGATCCCGGGTTTTATAGCGATCCCGGCTTCTCGTTACGGGGAACCGCCCGCGCAGCCTACCAAGACATAACCCACCGCGATAGCTCGCAGGGCGGTTCAACCATCACCCAGCAGCTAGTCAAAAATACGCTGCTTAACGACCAGAAGTCGTTGACTCGCAAGTATCAGGAGGTGGTGCTCTCCGTCGATATGGATCATCGCTATAGCAAAGACCAGATCCTCCAGATGTACTTAAACACCGTGTACTACGGCGAGGGCGCCTATGGCATCCAGTCGGCGGCTGAGACCTACTTCCATAAACCCGCCAGTGATCTTACTCTCGAAGAAAGTGCCACCCTCGCCGGCCTGCCGCAAAGCCCCAGCCTGTACGACCCGGCCATCAACCCAGATGCAGCCAAGGGGCGTCGTGATTATGTGCTCGACCGCATGCAGCACCTGGGCTACGCCACCAAAACGGCAGCTACCCAAGCGGAGGCACAGCCCATGGTAGCTGGCACCGAAAACAGCAGTATTAAGGCGCCTCACTTTGTGTTTTACGTGCTCAGTCTGCTGCAAAAACAGTACGGCGAAAACATGATTGAGCACGGAGGTATTACCGTCCGCACCACCCTGGACTACTCCCAACAGGTACAGGCACAGGAAATTGTGACGAACCAAGTGGCGACGCTCGCCAGCCATCACGTCACCAATGGGGGATTGATCTCGCTAGACCCCCATAATGGCGATATCCTCAGTATGGTAGGGAGCGTTAACTACAACCAACCCGGGTGGGGTGCGGTGAATACCATGCTCAGCCAGCTCCAGCCCGGCTCCAGTTTTAAGCCGATTGCCTACGCCGAGGCCTTTCTTAAGGGGTGGAGCGGCGCCACTCAGGTAGAGGATCAGCCGGTATGCTTCCCAATTGCTGGCCAAGCGCCTTACTGCCCAGAAGACTACGATCTGAAATGGCGCGGACCGGTATTGCTACGGCGAGCGCTGGCGAACTCGCTCAATATTCCCGCGCTGCACGTGCTGCAGTTTGCCGGGTTGAGCGATACCATTGCGCTGGGCCACGCCATGGGCCTCCAGGCGCCAAGCCTTGAAGGTGACCCTAATCAGTATGGTTTACCGCTAGTACTCGGGGCCGGCGATGTGCGCCCAATCGATATGGCGGCGGTCTATGCCACCTTTGACGAGGGCGGGAAAACGGTGGTACCGCGCGCCATTCTGAGCGTCACCGATAAATACAGTAAGGACATTACCAAGCCGCAGACCACCGGCGCTGGCAAGCAGGTGCTTGATCCGCGCGTGGCCTACATGCTCACCAATATTTTGAGCGACAATAAGGCCCGCCAGGAAGATTTTGGGGTAAACAACCCGCTGCAGCTTGATCGCCCAGCCGCCGCCAAAACCGGCACCACCAACAATTTTGATGATAACTGGACCGATGGCTACACGCCCAACCTGGTTGCGGTGGTCTGGGTGGGGAATAACGATCACACCCCGATGCAGAACGTGGATGGTATTACCGGGGCGGCGCCAATCTGGCACAACTACATGGAGATGGCCAGCGCCGGCACCCCAGTACAGCAGTTTAGCGTGCCGGCCGGGATGGTGTTTGCGAGCGTTTGTCCAGCTGATGGCGGCCTGGATACCAACCCCAACGACCCCAGCGCCATCGACGAGGTCTTTATAGCCGGCCAAGCCCCCACCAAGCCGTGCGGCCAGGTGAGTGGCGCCACCGAAGCTACCCCGGCAGCCACTAGCACGCCGGCGCCAGCCGCGCCGGCAACTCCTACCACATCTACCACATCGGCTACAAGTGCACCGGGGCAGGGAAGCGGTGGGACCACCCCCACAGAGCCAACCGCACCCACCACGCCGCCCGTAACAACGCCACCAACAAATCCAGGTAAAAATCCTGGCTCATAACCTTGTCAAAATAAAGTCAACAAAAAGTTGTTGACACTAATCAATGCTTATTTTATAATTTGCATAAAGAAGAAACGATAAGGAACTTTAAGAACAACTATGCCGCAAACTGCAACTGTCACCGAACCTGCCTTTGATTACGCCAAAACCGCTACCGCAATATTGGCGATTTTGCGCAACGAGCGCGACCGCCAGATTGTCGCCCAGCGCTACGGTCTTGGCTTGCCCAAGCGCCACACGCTGGAAAAGATCGGCAGCAGCTTTGGTATCACTCGTGAACGTGTCCGCCAAATCGAGAAGGCGGCTACGGCTAAGCTACGGCAGCAGGCCTCTCCCGAGCTGCTCGAAATCGATAGTATCTTAAAGCGCCATCTTGCTGACCAGGGTCAGGTCGGCACGCTCGACGAGATCGCCGATAAGCTCGGTGCTACCACGCCGGCCCAGCGCACCTACGTAACGTTTTTGGCCACCCTTGCTCCCACCATCGAAGTAATTGAAGACGGCGACCACTACCACGCCGCCCTGGCCGTACTACCGACCTATGATAAGCGGAAAGTTGCGGCCGTCACCGATTCACTAGTGCGCCACTTGAAAGCTGCCGGCAAGCCAACCGCCATCGATTCACTCCACAAAGCCGCTCCTGGCGACATCCCTAAAGAGACGGTGGAGAACATCGCTAAGATTTCCAAGCAGTTGGCCACCCTGGAAGGCCGCTGGGGACTGAGCCACTGGCCCGAGGTCAACCCCCGCTCTATCCGCGATAAGACCTACCTGGTGTTGCGCAAAAAGGGAGCGCCGCTACACTTTTCCGAGATTGCCGATCGCATTGCTGGCCTGGGCGCCCGCAAGCGTAGCGTAACCGTGCAGGCGGTCCACAACGAGCTGATTAAAGACCCGCGGTTTGTGCTGGTTGGCCGCGGCATTTATGCGCTCAGCGAGTGGGGGTACACACCCGGCACCGTCGCCGACATTATTGCCGAGGTATTGCGCGAAGAGTCGCCACTCCACAAAGATGAGATTGTGAAGCGGGTGCTTAAGAAGCGCCACGTCAAAACCACCACCATCGTCCTCAACCTACAAGAAAAGGATCAGTTCGTGCGGGTTTCCAAGGCGACCTATACGCTGAAATAAGGTAAAATAAGGGGGTGGATCCCATACTTACGATACTGACGACCGTCCTTCAACTAGTAGGGATGGTCTTGTTTAAATATTACGGCTGGGTGGTGGTGGTTGCCATCCTGGCTTATTTGATCTGGCAAAATCGCCGCCGCGAGCAGTGGGTGTCCCAAACCGAGCACGTTTTGCTGCGCATTGAGGTGCCCAAAGAGAATGAGAAGAAGGAGCTCAGCGCCGAACAGATGTTTGCTAGTCTGCACGGTATTTTGCGTCCCAAATCTGATTTGCGGCGGGAGGGTGCCATTCAGGAGCACTTTAGCCTGGAAATCGCCTCGATTGATAATCAAATCCAGTTTTACGTCTGGACGCCGCGCCATCTTAAAGACTTTGTCGAAGGCCAGATTTATGCTCAGTATCCTGGCGTCCGCATCAGCGAGGGGGTAGAGGACTACACCAGCCAAGACCTGGGCACGCGGCAGGCCTACACCACCGAGCTCAAGCTCGCTAAAACCGATGTGCTGCCCATCAAGACCTTTCAATCGTTCGAGGTCGATCCGCTGGCCGGTATTACGGCGGTGCTTGCCAAATTAGAGCAGTCCGGCGAGGAAATGTGGATTCAGGTGCTCGCCCGGCCGCTCGACGACAACTGGCAGGACAAAGGCCTCAAATACATTGATGATGTGAAGGCCGGCAAAACCTCGCTACCGCTCGAAAACCAGGTGCTCAAGGCGCTGCTAGCGTTGCTGGGGCATATCGCCAACAACTTTCTAACGGCCTTAGCCTCGCCACCCGGCGAGACCAAGAAAGAAGAGAAGAAGGAAGAGAAGCTTTCGACCGGCCAGCAAACCCTTGTAAAGGCGGTTGAGGAAAAAATCACCAAGCTGGGCTACCAGGTGAAAATCCGCATTACCTACCTGGGGAGCGATCCGGTACTAGCGCGCACCCGAGTGCAGGCGATCGTGGGCGGCTTCAAGCAGTTCAACACCACCAACCTGAACGGATTTACGACCGGCAAGCTCAAAGAGGGGAGCGAGGGGGTCGATGAGTATCGCGCGCGGCTGTTTATGGATGATGGTTCAACACTTAACATCGAGGAGCTAGCCAGCCTGTACCACCTGCCGCACAAGAGCGTGGAGACGCCGAGCATGGTCTGGACCACCGTTAAGACCTCCGAGCCACCAGCCAATCTGCCCTCTGAAATTAGCTCGCCAGCGGGGGACGTCAGCCTGTTTGCCGCTACCAATTTCCGCGGCCAGCAGATTAAGTTTGGCATTAAGCGGATCGATCGCGGCCGCCACCTCTACATCATTGGCCAGACCGGCACCGGTAAGTCCAAGCTGCTCAACTTACTGACGCTCAGCGACATCTACCACAACCAGGGCATTGCAATCGTCGACCCCCACGGCGACTTTGCCACCGATATGCTCCAGTACATTCCCGAGCACCGACTGAAAGACGTCATCTACTTTAACCCCACCGACCGGGATTTTCCGATCGCCTTTAATCCTCTGGAAGTCTACGACGCCTCCTTTAAAAACGATATTTCCTCGGAAATGGTCGGGGTGCTGAAACGGATGTTCGATTCCTGGGGTCCGCGGCTCGAGTATATTTTGCGGTTTACGCTGCTTGCGCTGCTCGACTATCCGGACTCCACCATGCTTGGTATCACCCGTATGTTAACCGAGAAAGAGTTCCGTAAAAAGGTGATTAAGGAGATCAAGGACCCGGTCGTGAAGGCGTTCTGGGTGAACGAGTTTGCCAGCTGGAACGATAAGTTTGCTAACGAGGCGGTAGCACCGGTGCTAAACAAGATCGGGGCGTTTACCGCCAACCCGTTGATCCGTAACATCATTGGCCAGCCCAAGTCTGGCTTTGACCTGCGCAAAATTATGGATGAGGGCAAGATTCTAGTGGTGAACTTGAGCCGCGGCCAGATAGGGGAGGATAACGCCAGCGTGCTCGGTGCGCTGATTGTCACCAAGATCCAGCTGGCCGCCATGGGCCGCGCTAATGTAGCGCTGGAAGACCGCCGGCCGTTCTACCTGTACGTCGACGAGTTCCAGAACTTTGCGACCGATAGTTTTGCCACCATTTTAAGTGAGGCGCGTAAGTACGCCCTGAACCTTACCGTGGCCAACCAGTACGTCTCGCAAATGCCCGAAGAAGTGCGCGATGCGGTGTTTGGTAACGTCGGCTCCATGGTGACGTTCCGTGTGGGCGCCGGCGACTCAACGGTGCTGGGCAAGTACTTCGCGCCCACTTTTGAGCCCGACGACCTTATTAAGCTCAACAACCGCCACATCTTTCTTGATATGAGTATTGATGGTGAGAAGGCACTGCCGTTTTCGGCTAAGACTCTCAAAATGCCCGAGCCTCAGCAAGACTACACCACCGAGCTGGTTAACCTTTCGCGCGAGCAGTATGCTTCCTCACGCGAAAGCGTGGAGCGAGATATTAGCGAGTGGACGTTGGGCCAAAGCGCCACCGAGAAGCCATCTGAGGAACAGGACGCCGTTGCCGCTGGTGAACAAAAACCGAACAGCGAGTTCTTAGGGGCGCTGAAGAATCCTGAGCCACGGCCAGCGCGGCCGCATCAACCAAGTGGCGGTAGCACCAATCGAAACCGGCCGCGAAATGGGCGAGATGGCGGCGAACGATCGAGGCAACCAGAGACGGGGCGGACGGCGGAACGCCAGGAGCGGCCATCTGAGCGCCAGCCGGCTGGAGCCGGTGTGAGTAGTAGCGTGCGCCAGGCGCCTGAACAGACCTTAAATGCCGGTCAGGCGATTTCGTTGCGGCAGAAGCCGGCGGAGTAGGGCGTCGCGGGGAAAAGCGGAGAACCTAGCCGCGAAGCGGCAAAGCGGATGAGGGGCTGGGAGTCAAAGCTCATCACAGCACAGTGTCGCACAATGTATATTTTGCGAACTAGAGTGTTTACCATAGAAGCTGAATAACTGGACCCCTAATCAACTGTCTTCTATCTGTAAAAGGGACTAATAGCACCTAATTACGGGTACGTACAAACCCTTTGGCCAGGCCTCTGCCGTGCCTGCAACTACCATGCGTCCCCAATTTCCCTATGTTGTAAATTGCGCTTTTTGATTGTGTACGAGCGTTTATGGGTATCCACTCTCCCCTGCCCTTTTCGACGAGTTAGGCGCGCACATTAACGCGCGCGAGCCAGCGCGTAAAAAACCATTTTCCCTAAACGTACAAAAACCGAACAGGGGAGAGGAGCGAGGTAGTTACATGTAATAAGCTTTGTGGGCGATGCGCAGATCGATGTACTGGGTGGGGGTCTTCCCCGCCGCCTTGAGCTCGGCCTGCACCGCCGTGAGGTCAGCAATCTCGTCCCCCGCCGGGCGAGTGGTATCAAACTTGAGCGTGAGGCCGGTAGAGGTTGTGACGTATACCTCACTGGTTGAGGCCGGTACCGTCATGCCACTAACATGATAGCCGGTGCTAGGCAGCAATTGGGCAACAGTAGCGCAAAAGGCCACAAACTGACTGGGCGCTACCCTATCCCCGGCTTTCACTGGGAGATTGCTGCTATCGGTAACGGTTGGCAGGCTGGCGTATACCCCACTGGTCGGGCCGATAACGGTGGCGTTGGCATCCAGCAGGTACACCTGCCCGGCGGTTTTCCAGTTCAGCGTGGGCTGGCGCTCAGTAATCTTGATGGTAACCGTATGAAACGAACTGCGCTCCACCGTGGCGTGGGCGATGGCGGGATCGGTTTGCT
The DNA here is from genome assembly GCA_030150485.1 of Candidatus Saccharimonadales bacterium. GTDB lineage: Bacteria > Patescibacteriota > Saccharimonadia > UBA4664 > SCTI01 > JASLFZ01. Next base: position 7,709 of record JASLFZ010000043.1, read on the forward strand.
GGAGATAGGAAGCGAGCGCTCCCCCATCGATCAGGACCGTATTGCGGCCAAACCATTGCTGATGCAGGCCGGCACTGGCAAGCTGCTGCACTTGAGCGCTCGTAACCGAGTGATTACCCTGGACCTTTACCTGGCGCAGGGCCGTAACATTGGCGAGGAATACCAGCACGATGAGCGCTAAGGTCGTGATGACGGCGACGCGCAGCCAGACAATCTTAATGACCGGAAAGGCCGGTAGGTTAAGTTCGGGCAGGCTGGGTAGCGATCGGCCCCCCCGCGGCTGTGAGCGCACGGTTGGGCGGCGGCTGTAAGAAGGGCGTGGCTGCCCGAAGCTGGGACGCGCGCCACTCCGGCGCACTTGGCGACGACGGGGATTCATGAGCGCCCTCCGGGTCGTACAAGACGCTGGGTGGCAGCTTGGTGCACCAGTTTGGCCAGGCGGACGGCTGAATCTGGGACGCTACACTTTGCCAGGTTGGCGGCCAAGGTGCGCTGACGAGACGGCGACTTCAGCAGTGCCAGGATAGCCGGTCCCAGTAGGTCGGGGTCTTCATCGGCCAG
>JASLFZ010000058.1 GCA_030150485.1 Candidatus Saccharimonadales bacterium
GCGACGGCGCGGGCGCTGGCATAAGCGAGCTCGTTGCTACCGCCGACCACAAAGCTATCAAAGGTGTAGCTGGTGTTGAGGGAGGGGTGGGATGGGGTGGTGAGGCGAGCCTGGGTCTGGCCCGGGGCGACCGGCGCTGGCTTGGCAGGTTTAGTACCGGGGCGAGCCATGGCGGTGGGAATGCTGGGGGCACTCAACGGATCCATGGCGCTCGATTGAATCTGTTGGGTCGAAATAATGTATTCGAGCGAGGTGGGCTCCACGCCGCAGTGCCCGAGCGACTCGCGGACGGCCTTATCGTAGAGGCGCATGATGCGCTCGCGGGCTACTCCGTTGGGCACCCCAACCACCACGCGACCCTCGTCCATGGAAAGAATTCCGGTATTGTTGAACCACGTAATGTAGCTGGCTGAGCTCAGCGTTACTTCTAGTTCGCCGAGCACGGCCTGCCATAACTTACGCGAATCCACCAACTTCCCTCCAGACATCATTTATTACACGTACATTAAATCATAACCGTGATTGGAGCGGCCTACAACCACTCAAATGTTCGCTTTTTTAACCACAAGCGTTTAGTGACGGATGAGAGGTGGTGGAAAACCAGTCCACGCCTGCGGAAAACTTTTTTTGAAGCCGGCGAATGAAGCGCCGCCGCCAGATTTGACCTGAAGCCTATTTTAACGTACGATAGTGCGAGTATGTCTAAGCGAACGTATCAGCCGAAGAAATCCCGCCGCCAGCGTGTGCATGGCTTTTTGCAGCGTATGAGCACGCGTGCCGGGCGCAGCGTAGTAAAGCGCCGCCGCCTTAAAGGCCGCAAGCAGCTGACCGCTTAGCGAGCCCCCTATGTTGGCAGCCTCTAATCGTCTGCGCGATCGCCGCGCGATCGCAACCACTATGCGTCGAGGCCGATTGGTGGCGACCGGCCCTTTGATGCTGCGGACGGCTCCTAACCACCTGGGTCTCAGCCGCATAGTGGTTGTGGTAAGCAAAAAGGTATCTAAAAAGGCGGTGGTGCGTAATCGCATCCGGCGGAGGCTCGCTGCGGAACTGGCCACGACGTGGGAGACAGTCACTCCCGGATACGATATAGTGGTAACAGTGCGCGACGACATCGCCGATCTGCCCACCGCTCAGCTCAGCAGCCGGGTGGGAGCGCTGATTGAACGCGGCGGTCTCCGGGCTACACCATAACGTTATGATTGCATCCATTTTTACCCCCATTCTGGTTCGGCCCCTGTTCAACCTACTGTTTATTTTAGATTCGGTCATACCGGGTCACGATTTTGGCGTGGCCATCATTGTACTGACCTTGCTGGTGCGGATTGTGCTGTGGCCACTCGTCAACCGGCAGCTGCACTCCCAAAAAGTGATGCAGCAGCTAGCACCCGAGGTAGCCAAGGTCAAGGAACGCGCCAAAGGGGATCGCCAAAAAGAGACCGAGCTCCTAATGGAGCTGTATAAGGAAAAGGGCACCAGCCCGTTTGCGCCCATCATACCGATGCTCATTCAGCTACCCCTGCTCATCGCGTTTTATGCGGTACTGCGCGATAGCGTGAAGCCGGCCGAGCTCACGAAGCTAGCCTATCCGTTTGTGCAGCATATTGGCTATGTGGCGCACATCATTCATCACCACGCCGCGTTTAGCCCGAGCCTGTTTGGCTTAGTTGACCTAACGAAGCCCAGTATCGTAATTGCCGCACTGGCCGCACTGGCCCAGTTTTACCAAACCTGGCAGCTTCGACCACAAACCATGGCCGCGGCAGGGGAGCAGGCCCAACTGATGAGCGGCATGACGCTGGCCTTCCCCTTGGTAACGTTTTTCATTGGGTTGCGCCTACCTTCAGCGCTAGCAATATACTGGTTGACGACGAGCTTGGTAGCGGCTTTTCAGCAGTACCTTGTGTTGCTACGGGACGCCCACGAACTGGAAGAGGGTGTGGTGGTAAGCGGCCCATCGGTTAATCAAACCAAGACGAAAAAGGCGTCCAAGCGACCGGCCAAAGGCGGTGCTAAGTGAAGCCGGAGCTCGTACAGACGGCCAAACACCGGCTCGAAGATATCCTGAGTTTTTTTGAGATCAACGCCAAGGTAACGGCCGAGAGTACAGAAGACACCATTGAGCTGGCGGTGGAATCGGACGGCGGCGGCCGCTTGATCGGCCATCGTGGGGAGACGCTGGCAGCCATCCAGCACCTAATAAATATGATGATCCGACGAGATACCGATGAGCGCATTTATGTACATGTTGATATTGGCGGCTACCGGGAGGCGCGGTTGGCCAAGCTTGAGGAGCAGGCTCGCACGGCCGCCGAGCAGGTGCGCGCTGAAGGTATTGAGGTGCCGCTGCCGATGATGAACGCAGCCGAGCGCCGCCACATCCATTCGGTTATGGGCGAGGTGCCCGGGATTGTGACCGAGAGCCAGGGTGATGGCAGTCAGCGGCGCTTAATTGTCAAACCGTCCGCCGTGTAGTTTTCGGCTGCTTACCGCAACCCCAAGCTGTCCTTATACACCTGCACGGTGCGTGCAGCCATGTCTTTCCAGGAGAACGTTTTAACATGAGCGCGGCCGCGGCGCTTGAGCTCGGCCAAGCGCTTGGGGTCTGCCAGGAGCTTATCAATAACCTGCGCCATATCAGTGGAATCGAGTGGATTAAAGTAGACGGCGGCATCACCCAGCACCTCTGGTATGCAGCTAGCGTTAGAGGCGGCTACCGGTAGGCCAAGCGCCATGGCTTCTAGTGGCGGCAGCCCGAAACCCTCCGAGAGAGAGGGAAACACGTACAGCCTGGCGTGGCTGTAGTAATCAGCTAGCTCCTGGTCGGTCACAAAGCCGGTGAGGGTGACGGCATCACTCACCCCAAGCTCGGCGGCATAAGCGGCTAGCTGAGCAGCGTAGACGTCGGCCTGGCCGACAATGACCAGTCGCAGCTCAGGATGGTTTTGGCGCAGCAGGGGTATGGCTGCAACCAGACGGCGAAGGTTTTTGCTGGCGTAAAGGTTGCCCACGTAAAGTAGGTAATCCCTCGGGTGGGTGGTGATGGGGGTACTTGGCAGCGGCGGTGGCCCAAGGTGGATAGCGGTAACTTTCGCGGGTGCGGTATAGCCTCGTTCGACCAGCACCGATTTGACCTGCTCTGTATCGGTAATAAGGTGGCGGGAGGCGCGCACCGAACGACGAAAAACCAGGCGCATCGCCCAGTACTTGAGCTCGTATATGATAACAAGCAGCCCGCCTCCCCGATAGAGCTTGAAATCAAGCAAGGTGGCGTCGTGGATGGTGGTGACGCGCCGGCCTCCATAAAAAATCGGCGCGTTAAAACTCAGGAAGTGTACCAGATCGGGCTGCAGTCGCTTAAGAACGCTCGGCAGTTTAAGCTGCTCGCCTAGGCTGTAGGGCTCAATGTTGACCTCAGCCTTGTGAAAGTTGGGCGCGGCAGGCTCCCATTTTGCCCAATCTTTGCGCTGGATCAGTACAACGTACTCATTATTAGAATCAAGCTTGGGGAGCTCCTCGAGCAGGGCTTTGGTGTAGCGCCCGATGCCGGTCCAGCCCAGCATGCGACCATCGATTACGATCTTCATGAGCGGTAAAGCCCCAGGTTAGTTTGATCGGGCAGCCGGTAGTGCAAAATAGCGCCTGACTTGGCCGGTCCGGTGGTGCGAATGAGGCGGTAGGTCGCGTGAGCCTTCAAACTTACTCCGTCAAGCTGGCTGTAGTAGGTGAGATCCCAGCCGTTGCACCAAATGGTATCCGGTCCGGTATAGGAAAGGCTCCGCTGGCCAATCGGCTGCTTGGCAACGTAGGCGAAAACGTTTTGCAGGCCCCAGTTTTGATGTTGGGGCGCGCCGATAATGTAGCCACGTTGCGCGAACACGGTTAGTGGCTGCGAGCCAATGGAGAAGGCCGCGTTACGCGGCAGGAGTGCGCTACCAAAGCTGATCACCGCGAACATGCTGATGGCGTATACGGTGAGGAGGCCGGCTGCAATTACGTGGCGCCGACGGCCCAGAAACGCTAGCCAAACTACCGATATAACCGCTATGGCCGGCAGCGCTGGCAGTGTGTAGCGGGCGTCTTTATTCGGCAGCAAAGTGAAAATAAGATACATTCCACCAACGGCTAGCAAAAGCTCAGCCATACCCGGTCGCAGTCGTCGTTTGAGGCCTAGCGTCGTAAGCCCAGCCCCAAACAGGGCGAGGCCCGGCAAAAACAGCTGCTGGTTAATCCAGTTAAAAAAGTAGTAGGTGTTGCCGGCAAAACTACCAACCGCAGGGTCGCCCTCTAGCTTGGCCTGGGGAGCGCCGTTGGCCTTCATGTCGATGCGGAACTGCTGGATGTTGGCGGTGTACCATGGACTGCAAATAGCATACGCCAGCAACGCGGCAACCCCGATGACGGCGACGCGACGGGGAGTGCGCGCACGAACGTCGGCGATGACCGCCAGCACCAGAGCATACAGTGCTGGGACCGCAATACAGGCAATGAAGGTCCACTTGGTAAGCATCCCAAGGCCACAACATACGCCAAAGGCCAGTGTGTAGCCGCGCCGACGAAAACCTTCCGAGGAGATGAGTAGGTACAGTGCCAGCGCAACCATGGCGGCAAGCGGAGCATCAAGCTGAAGCTCCTTAAACTGTGAAACGAACATAGGGTAGCTGGCGGCAAGCAGCATAGCAGCAAGACCCACGGTGCGGCCACCAACCCGCCGCCCGATCGCGTACGTTGAGGAAAGCAAGATAGCTATCCAGATCACATTGCTCAAGATAGCTATCTGGAGGTTAGTACCAAACAGTTTGTAAAACGGAAGCGTTACCCAATACACTAGCGGGGGATAATAGTGGTACTGCTGCAGGAACGGCAAAATCGCGTGTTGGTGAAGGGCGCCAAGGTATAGTAGGGTGGTCCACAGGTGTCTGGCGGTATCCCAATCGGGTGGGCGCGTATCGATGGTAGCCCACCAGTAGTTGAGGGCGGTTACGATCAGGGTAGTGGCAGCAATCAGGATGCCATCGGTATAGCGCCAGGTGGTAGCGGCGGCGAGGCGGTGGCGCAGGGGGCTAGGCTTTAATGCGTGAAGCTTTGTCATGTTGGTTTGGTTGCAGCGGCACGGTTAGGGCTACGATGAGGCCGATAGTCACCCAAATGTGAGGTATGTAGAGTGTGGAGAAGGCATAGTACTGGATGGCATAGGCGACGCTGGTAGCGATTAGGGCGGCCAGCCAGGTGCGGTGTACGGGGGAGAGGGGCTGACGCCAGGCGCGGTAAAGGCGTGCCATTAGCGTGATAATGAGGCCAACCAATGCTACAGCACCCAAGACACCGGTTTCGGCAAGCACCTCAAAGTACTCATCATTAACGGTTGGGCTGTTGCCCTTAGCCGGATAGGCACCGGGCGCCACCTTTTTGGCGTAGCTGCCAAAGCTGCCAATGCCGCCGCCGAGGATGGGGTGGGTGTGAAACTCCTGAAGGGCCAGCCGCCGATCGACTACGCGGTCGCTATCGGCGCTGGTGGGCGTGGCGGTAAGATTGGTGGACTGCTGAACGTAGCGCGTAACCGCCTTGTTGCCGCTTCCGGTTGCGGGGTGGGCAAGGTTGGTAGCGACGTAAATTGCGCCGATAGCAAAAAGCGCTGATAGCACAGCCGTAGCCGCCACCCCCGCAACTGAGCTAATTGAAAGGGAGCGGTACAGGAGAGCGGCAGCCATGATCAAGCCAGCGATCCCTCCGACGATGCCCCCGCGGGAGAGCGTCAGGCTAAGAATTACGCCAAGGAGGAACAAGAGACCAAAGAGACGTTTGCTCTGGTGCAAGCGAGCGAGTAGCAGTGCGGCCGCGAGCAATAGAGGAAACAACAGGTAGTTGGCGAGGAAGAGCGGCTCAAGTTCGGTAGACTGGACGCGTGGAAACCCAAACACATGCGCGGTGTAGTTCGCGCGCAAGCCGGTAAAAGCAGTAGAAAGGCCGAAGCTATCGCCAATAAACTGGTACACCCCAAAGCAGGCTATCGCTATGGTGATGCCAAAAAGATAGCGTTGGAAGCGGGGCAGATCGGCCAGCTTGACGGTCTGCGCCACAATAATGCCAGCGCCAATCGTGAGGACGGTGGCGATCAGGGCGATCAGTGAGCGGCCTTTATCGAGCGACGCACCTACCGAGATCAGCGCGATTACCAGATAGACGACCATCCAAAAATAGGGGCTGGTGAGGGAGACACGAGTGCGCTTAAGAATATCAATGCCAAACAAGCATATTCCGATTGCCGCGACGAGCATACTGAGGTGGAGCGTAGCCGAATGGGAGCCGACGTGCACAGCCAGAGAAGGAATGCGGTCCAAGGGCAAGCAAACGATAAGTGCGGGTAGCCACCAGGTTTTCAGGAATTTCACCATATAATGGTATCATAAAGACCATTAACGTAATCGTCTAGGAGAGTGTTAGCATATGGCGCAGCAGAAACGAGCTCTAATTACTGGTATTACCGGCCAAGATGGCATGTATCTCGCAGAACTTTTACTGGAGAAGGGCTACCAAGTATATGGATTAATTCGCGGGCAAAACAACCCCAAGCGAGCGGTGGTGGAGGCAGAAATCCCGGCCGTGGAGCTCATTGAGGGTGATTTAACCGATATGAGTTCGCTCGTAAACGCGCTGGAGTTGAGCCAGCCGGACGAGGTCTACAACCTAGCCGCAATTAGTTTTGTGGCCTTTTCATTTAAGCAGCCGGAGACGACCGGTAACGTGACTGGCTTGGGTGCTCTGCGCCTGCTGGAGGCGGTGCGTCACGTGGATGGGGGCGAGGGTCGCATCCGCTGCTACCAAGCCTCTACCAGTGAGCTGTACGGCAAGGTGCGTGAAACCCCTCAAACCGAGCTAACGCCCTTCCACCCCCGTAGCCCATATGGCGTGGCGAAAGCGTACGCCCACCACATGACGGTTAACTATCGCGAAAGTTATAACCTTCATGCCTCGTGCGGTATTCTGTTCAACCATGAGTCGCCGCGGCGCGGATATGAGTTCGTAACGCGCAAGGTAACTTCGAGCGTGGCGCGGATCAAGCTCGGCTTGCAGCAAGACCTGGCGCTTGGCAACCTCGATTCTAAGCGCGACTGGGGTTTTGCAGGTGACTACGTGAAGGGTATGTGGTTGATGCTGCAGCAAGACAAACCCGATGATTACGTGCTCGCGACCGGCGAAACGCACCCCATCAGCGAGCTGCTCGACCTAGCATTCGCGGAGGTTGGTATTGATGACTGGAAGCCTTATGTGAAGCAAGACCCACGTTTCATGCGACCGGCCGAAGTGGATCTCCTGCATGGTGACCCCTCAAAAGCCGAAAAGCAGTTGGGTTGGAAGCCCGAAGTCGGCTTTAAGGAGCTAATTAGTATGATGGTGAAGAACGATCTAAAGATTGAGGGCGCTAAGGTTAAGCGGTAGCCGACTCTTGGTCTAGGCGCCGTCGCCAATCGTCTAGTACATCGCTCAGGGTTTGATCGAGCGGAATTATTGGCTGCCAGCCGGTGTCGTGTCGCAGTTTAGTTGAGCTGCCGCGGATATCTTTAATATCGGCCGGTCTCATTTTGGCCGCATCCGGCACCACTTTTAAGTCAACGCTTGAGTTTTTCAACAAGCCCTCCAGAATGCGCTGCCCACTGGTGGATGTGCCGCTACAAACATTATAGATTTCTCCAGGGCGGCCCTTGGTGATGAGGGCCCAGTAGGCGCGTACGATATCGCGTACGTCGGTGTAATCACGGCAGGAGGTCAGGTTGCCCACCGAAATTTCGGCACAGTTTTCTCGCTCAGCGGCCGCAATCTGTTTAGCGAGGTCTGCCACAATGAAGCCCTCGGTTTGGCCAGGGCCAATGTGATTGAAAGGCCGAGCGATAACGACCTCAAAGCCGCGGTTACCATAGTAGTAGGTAAGGTACTCTTGGGCCATCTTACTCACGGCGTAGGGGCTCGGGGTAGAGATAGCGGCCTCCTCCGTGATGGGGAGGTGGTCGGCGCGGTACACATTTCCCGTACTAATAATCAGAGCTTTGGCCTTTACGCCTTGGGCAATCATGGCTTCAAAGAGGTTAATTTGCATGCCGGCGTTAGCGTCGATGTAGTGGCGAGGCTCCTTGAACGATGGCCCTACCGCCGCCAGCCCCGCTAGATGGATAACGACGTCTACACCGCTAAAATCGAGCGCCTGGACGGCCGCCGCATCAAGTAGGTCAACTTGATGGTAGTTCGGATCGCTAGCGAGAGGGGCGAGATGGCCAATACCGATAACCTCGCAGTTTTGCTCGTGGAGTAACTGGAGGAGGTGGGATCCGACAAAACCGGACGAGCCGGTGACGACGACCTTCATGGCGCTGCTACTTTTTCTAGTACCTGCACGAGCTGTTGCCCGCGTTCGTCCCAGGTAAACTTACGGGCATGCTCAAGCCCTTTTTGGCGCAGTGAGGCCGCTAGCCGCTTATTGGTCAGCACCTTGCCGATAGCGGCGGTTAGGGCGGGAGTGTCTCCAGCAGTCACCTGAATGCCGGCTTCTCCGGCCACCTCGGGCAAGGAGGAGTTGTTGCTCGTGACCACCGGCGTGCCGCAGGCCATGGCTTCCAGCGCCGGCATGCCCCAGCCCTCAAAAAAGGAGGGGAACACGAACAAGGCCGCTCCGCTGTAAAGTGGCGCAATATCCTCGCCCTTAATGTAGCCGGTGCGCACGAGGTCTTCAGCTGATAGCTGCTTGGCGGCGGCTTCAATCTCCTCGCTACCCCATCCGCGCCCGCCGGCGAGCACCAGTTGGTAGCGATCGCGCAGCGCCTGCGGCAAAGCGCTATAAGCCGCGATAATGCCGGTGATGTTTTTTCGTGGCTCCAGAGTGCCTAAATATAAAATGTAGTCGCGCGTAATGCCGTGGGCGGCTTTGACTCGAGCAATATCTGCCACCTTAGCCGGCTTAAAAACGGTGTGGTCGAGGGCCGGCGTAATGACGCTGATTTTTTCGGGAGGGGTCTGGTAGTGGCGGATCAGGCTTTGCTTAGTGCTCTCCGAAATGACGATTACATGCGAGGAGCGCTTGATCGATAGCGGAACGGTCTTAGAGAGAAACCAGCGGTGGTGGGCGGTTTTGGTGGCAGAGGGGTAGTCCAGGTAAGAGGTATCGTAAATGATCGTGGCCGACTTGCGGGTTATAAACAGTGGCCAGCGGGTAAAGTTCGGGAACAGAAAAACGTCTGGCTTAATGCGGGCGAGCAGGTCGATGGGGAGGCCAATCGGGCTACGCAGAAACGCATTGTAGACCTTCCCCGGCAGCCAGTTGATGCGACGGTGGTGAACATTGGGATAGGCCAGCCCTAAATCAGGCGCTTTTCGGCCTGCGATCGCCATGTAGACAAAGAAGTAGGCGTTTTCGGAGTCGGCTTTCAGCGCAGCGTCTAGCAGATGGTAGGTGTAGTGTTCAACTCCGGTACGGTCGGGTACGAGGAAGACCGACGCTTCAATAGCAATTTTCATACTCTAGAGTATATCTCGGCAAGGCCGTTTGTTATAGCTTCTGGGGTGCAATGGGCTTGAACAAACTGGACGCCGGCTGTTCCGAGCTCACGCTGGCGCGGCGGGCTGGCGAGGAGGCGCTTAAGCGCGTCGGCTAGTTGAGCACTATCGGCTGGGGGCACGAGCACTCCGTTCTGCTGGTTGGCGACGTAGCCCTGAAAGATCGGAATATCGCTTGCGACTACTGGCCGCCCAGCCGCCCAGGACGCTACCAGTGGGCCGCTCGCCTGGATGATGCCGGAGTTATCGGTATAGGGCAGCACAACAATGGTGGCGCGCGTGATAGCGAGGCGGAGCTCCTCGTCCGATACTGCGCCCAAGAAGTGGCAGTGCTTTAGCGGAGCGGCCATTTGCTCAATGGTGGTGCGGTAGGCTTGGTTATCGCCCCAGGCCCCCACGATTTGCAGAGGGGTGGTGGGACTATCGAGGGCGGCCAGGCGGTAAGCGTCCAGTAATACATGGAGACCTTTGTGTTGAGCCAGATTACCAAAAAAAAGGATGGGCTGAGTGGGGGAAGCTTTGCGAGGGGACGGTTTTAAGGTAAGCAGGTCCGGCAGATAGCTGACCGCCACCCGGCTTTCCGGTAGGTTGAAGGCGCGGCACAGCACCGGTTTGGCGAGCGGATTGAGGACGATTATGGCATCGGCTTGGCGCATTACGCGCCGCACAATACCCCTCCCAATCGTTAGATCTAACAGCTTGCGGAGGTAGCGATTACCCACCCACGGCTTAAAAACCTTGTTCACTACCACGGGAGGGTCATGGATGGTAAGGACCAGCCGGCCTCCGGCCTCTCGGCGCTTAACGCGGAGGGCCCGCCAAAGCTCGGTGGCGCCATCGTAGCCAATCTCTATATGAGTGATGTTGGCGTCGGTGAACTGGGCTTGAAGATCCGGGATTATGGTGTCGATCAGCTGGCTGTACACCCACACGCCATTGGTTTTTTGGGCGCGCGGGCCGAGGTGGGTAATCATCGATCTAAGTACAACCTGGTTAGGTAGGAGATGAGCGAGCGCTTTGAATCGCGCATGTCTTTGGGCTGGTAGCGATCCCAGTAGCGGATGATGGCCACGGCTCGGTAGGCGGCAAATAGTGTGGCTAGTACGAGGCCGATGTAGCCATCACGGTAGCCCTTGGTGGTGATGAAGCGAAGCTTAAACTCCCGCCACGGTACCACCAAGATATGCCGCCGCCGAAAGGTGTACTCCGGTCGTTCATGCATGGCGGTAGTTTCATGTTGGCTGTAGCGAATCACGTAGGTTTCAATAAAGTCGGAAACGGTGCGGTAGGAGCGTGAGCGGTGATGGAAGGCCAGCTCCTCCCTCGCCGCAATTTTTTGGGCGGGAGTCTTGAGCTTGGGAGCCTCATGAACACCGGAAGGCCATCGCAGCATGCCGCGCTTAAAAAAGCGTACGTGGTAGTCCGGCCAGAGCGTACCATGTTGGATCCACTGTCCGAACACCATGTTTTTTTCGGCGATCTCGTAAGCACCACCCGCGGGGGTCCGGCTAATCTCCCGGAGGCGCTCGGCAAGCGCTGGGGGCACCTGCTCATCGGCATCAACTATGAGGATCCAGTCGCCCGTTGCCTTATCAATAGCAAAGTTACGGGCGGGCTCTACGAGGCCAACACGCTTGTGGCTAAAGACTTTGGCACCATGCTTTTTGGCGATTGCTTGGGTGGCATCATCGGAGCGCATATCGACCACAATAACCTCGTCGGCCCAAGCTACGCTTTTGAGACAATCGGCAATAACCTCAACTTCGTTGAGGGTGTTGATAACGACAGAAATAGTAGGGGAGTTATTCATGGCTTGATTGTAGCAAGACCTTAAGAAGGTGCGCCAGGCTGGGCGGGTTGATCAAACAGAGGCCGAGCGCATTACTGAAAGCGGCTACGCGGTGGCCAAAGCGCCACTGCAGCTTTACGAGCTCTCGCTGATCGCTAACATATTGCCGCCTAACCACTTGTTTAAAGGCATTAAGCCGGCGAACAGTAAAGTAGGCGGTTATGGTTTTAACTGCGCCATAACGCGGCAGGGTAAGGCTCTCCCAGGCGTGCTGTTTAAGCTGGGTTGCCAACCGATTTTGTTTGGTGGCGTTTTGCTGCGAAATGCCTTGGGCGTTTTCGCGGTAGGCATAGAGTACGGTGGGCAGGTTGGCAATCTGGCAGTGGGGGAGTAAGCGTAACCACAGGCCGTAATCCTCGGCGGTATACTCGCTGCCTTCGTAGCCACCCCCTTTGGCGAACAGGCTGCGGCGCAGCATGACGGAGCCATGCACTAAAGCGTTACCGAGAAAGAGGCGGCGGTGGACGTCGCTGGGCGTCCACATGGTGGTCATGACCGCCCCGAGCTCATCTGTGGCCGAGATAGCTTGCGCGAAGCTGCCCACGACGCCCACCTCGGGGTGCGCTTGGAGGTAGTCAACCTGTTTCTGGAGGCGGTCGGGGTGGGAGGTGTCGTCGGCGTCCATGCGGGCGATAAAAGTACCTCGGGCGGCTCCAAAGCCCCGATTAAGCGAGGCGACAATCCCGCGATTGGGCTGGCTCAGAATATGGACACGGGGGTCACGGAAGCGGCTCGCAATAGACTTAGTTTTATCGGTTGAACCATCATCAATCATAATCAGCTCAAAGTCGGAGAGGGTTTGAGCGAGCAGGCTTTCAATGGCTGAATGTAGAAATGGCTCGGCGTTGAACGCCGGCATCACCACCGACACAAGAGGCGCAGGCCTAGCTGTGGCGCTCACAGGCGGATCCACTCGGGCAGGCCGGGGTGGACGTTTGCCATCGCTGGATCGGCGTACCAGCGCTGGGGCGTGATGGTTATCTGGCCCGGGTGCGGCTGGAGCCACGCTCCCCACCAGCTAAAGCTGCTATTAGCTAGGATGTGATGCTGGCAGGCGGCCATTAAGCGAAGATCCTCGTGGCCGGCATCTGCACCATTGATATCAACGAATGTAGCTGGAAATTGGCCGGAAAAGTGCTCGCGGCACCAGCTAATATCATCGGAAAAGACATAAAAGTGGGCTGAGCCAACCTGCTTGCGCAGGTGCT
>JASLFZ010000025.1 GCA_030150485.1 Candidatus Saccharimonadales bacterium
CACATCCAGGCGGAGGATCGCGCGAGCCCGGTGTTCTCGAATGCCGAGACGATGAACAGCGCGCCGGCGGTCGAGACCAGCATGCCGATGCGATAGGCGGCGACATAGGACGTGTGCGCCGCCGTCGGGACCTGCTCCACCAACCCAGTTAAGTAAGCCGCGCCGCCCAGCCGCTCGAGCTCTTTGGCTTGCTCCAGCTTGTTTGAAAGCGTCAAAAGGTCAATCGGCTGCCGCGCCTCATAGAGGTCCAGCATGGCACCATAAATAATACCGTTGCGGTCAACATAAAAGTCTTCCGGCGTGACAATGTCAGCCACCTTAATCAGTGCATCTTTATCGACCAGGATGCCGCCAAGCAAGCCCGCCTCGGCCTCGAGATTTTGCGGCGGCACCAACACCTTGTCTTCTTTACTCATGAAGCACCTCGCCCCCTAAAATCTCTAGCGCCGAGGTTACCAGCTCGCCCGATGGGTCCACAGCCGGCTTCATAGGGGCGGCTTCAAGCTGCGGGCTAACCTTAAATTTGCGGCCATACACCCGCGCCAGCGCCTGCTCGATAATTTGGGTGTTTTTGGTCTCTTTTAAGCGGTCACGGTGAAAACTAAAGCGGCAGCCCAGAATAACCTCATTTTCCTCAAACTGCACATGCGTGGAGGACTGCAGCAGTGCGTAGAGCGAGTTGTTATGTTGCTTTATCTGGCTGAGCGTTTTAATCCAACGGTCTTTATCCGGGACGGCCTCATCCGGAGAGGATGCCTCCGTGTGCGCCGGCTGGGGCTCGGGCAGAGTTTGCGGCGAGGTCGCCTGAGGCGCTTGGGGTTGAGATGCAACCGGTGCTATCTGCCGAATGGCTGGAACCGCAGGCGCTACGGCGTGGTCTGCGCTCGCCACGCGCACCAGCGCCGCTTCCAGCGCTAGTTCCGGCCAGTGACTTTTCAATACCGGCAGCAGTTCTTCGATTGCCGTCACGGTTTGAGCGAGCTTCGCATCGTCGGGCGAGGCTTGCTTCAGCAGCTCCCGAAGCTGCACCCGCCACTGATCAACCAGCTGGGTGGCGAGTTGCCCGGCCTGCACTCCGTTCCCCAGCGCCGCGTCGACCCCAGCCAGCGCCGCCGCCGCATCGCGCTTTCCTACCGCCGTCATAATAACCGAGAGCACCTCGGGATCGCTCTGCCCCAACAGCTGCCGCACCGCTGCGGCGGTAAGCGGCCGAACCCCGCTGGCTGCCGCCTGATCAAGCAGGCTAATGGCGTCTCGAAACCCACCACGGCTAGCATGGGCGATAAGCGCCAATGCGCCATCATCGAGCTCAATTTTTTCGCTGGCCGCAATCTCGCGCAAATGATCAATAATATTGGTCTGGCCAATCGGCTTAAAGCTAAAGCGCTGGGTGCGCGAAATAATCGTCTCCGGCAGCTTGTGTGCCTCGGTCGTGGCCAGAATAAATAGCGCATGCGGTGGTGGCTCTTCCAACGTCTTCAGAAGCGCATTAAACGCCTCGGTGGTTAGCATGTGCACCTCATCGATAATATAGACCTTATAGCGGCCCAGCGATGGCGCACTAGTGATCTTTTCGCGCAGCGCCCGGGCGTCATCAATGCCGCGGTTACTGGCCGCATCAATCTCAATCAGATCCAGGTGGCCTCCAATCTCCACCTTACAGTTTTCGCACGTACCGCACGGTCGATCAGCCGGATTCTCGGCCGTACAGTTGGCCGCCCGCGCGAGCAGCCGCGCCACCGACGTTTTACCTACACCCCGCGGACCGGTAAACAAGTAGGCGTGACTCAACCGATCGGCTGCAATGGCGTTCTTCAACGTCTCCACCACCTGCGGCTGGCCAATCACCGTATCAAAAGATGCGCTTCGGTACTTGCGGTACAGCGCTACTTCGCTCAAAAGACAGTATCCCCTTACTAGCGTTACTAGTTTTAGTATACGCTCTCGGGGAGATGATTTCTAGATTGACATGTATGATTAATGCTACGCTAACACGGCCTCAATGGCGGCCCAGTCGGCCTCACCATCTTCAGGGATCACGATTGTAACCTGGTCCCCCGGCTGCGCCTTGTAATAAGTCACGCTCGCAAACAGCACCCGGTAATCGTGGCCCTGGGCCTCCACGTAGTACTGGCCGTCTTTCAGGCTGAGCGTGCCAATAAGCTTGCGACGGTCAGCCGGAGCAATCTGCTTATATAAGAAGGCACCGTCGTCGCCAATGGTCAGCTTGAGGCCATCATTTTGGACCAGCTTAGACTTCGAGGCGTAGTTAGCCGGCACCGGGTACAGCTTGCCATCTGGACCAACCATGTTCTGGCCATCAAAGTGACCCTCGATAACCTTGCCCCCAGCAGGCGTGCCAGCGGAAGGCTGGACGGTATCGTCGTCGCCCACCAAACTGGCAAGCAGCTCCTTAGCGCCGGCCAGGTTAGTTTCGGCCGCCTCGATCAGCTTTTTGAGCGTTTTCAGTTGTTTATCGGCTAGTTCTGCCATAAATTGTCCGTTTTGGTATTACTAGTAGTTACCCTCATTCAAGCAGAATATGGGTAAAAGGTCAAAATAAAGTGGTAGGCTCGCTAACTACTGGACTTCGACGGTGGCGCCAGCGCCTTCCAGCGCCGCTTTGGCTTCGTCAGCCTCGGCCTTGGGGACGTTCTCTTTGATTGGCTTAGGGGCGCCATCAACCAGGCCTTTGCTTTCGGCCAGGCCGAGACCGGTCAGCTCGCGTACGGCCTTAATCACATTGATCTTCTGGTCGCCAGCGGCAGCCAAAATCACGGTGTAGGCACTCTTCTCTTCAGCTGCGGCCTCTTCGCCACCACCAGCTGCCGGGGCTGCTGCGGCCATCGGGGCAGCGGCCGAAACGCCGTAGTGGTCTTCCAGCACCTTTACCAGCTCGCTGAGCTCAAGCACGCTGAGCTTATCGACCTGGTCGACCAGTTTCTTAAACTTTTCCGGAACCTCTTTTTTCTCTTCAACTGCCTCTGCAGCGGTAGTCTCGTCTGCCATGGTAAACTCCTATTCTTTACTTTCTTTAATTGCGTTCATGACGGTCACAATGCCGCGAACGTTCGCGCCCATTACTCCCACAAAACCGCTGAGCGGTGCGGCGATGGTGCCCACCACCTGGGCAATCAGCTGCTCGCGGGTTGGCAATGTAGCCAGTGCCTTCACCTGTGCGGGGCTCAGCACCTCGCCCTCGCTCGTAATTGCGCCGACAATCTCGAGCGCATCATGGGTCTTGGCGTACTGGAACACCACGCGGGCCGGGGCCACCTCGTCCTCGGTGCTGAGCGCTAGCGCCATCGGCCCGGTAAAGGTCGCCGGATCAATGTCCGCCAGCGCTTTAGTGTTCTTGGCGGCCAACCGCAGCAAGGTGTTTTTGGTGACCCGGTAGCTAATACCCTCGGCGCGCAAAGTGTTCCGCAGCTCGCTAATCTCGCTCACGGTCAGACCGCGGTAATCGGTCATTACGGCAAGCTTCAAGCTCCCCAGCTCTTCTTGCAGCTGAGTAACGGCGGTTTCTTTGGCTTCTCGGGTAATTGCCATTAAGGCCTCCAAACAAAAAATCTTTGGTGATTAGCCAAAGACGAAGTGCACATTAAAACTTAATGAAGTCCTGATGTTTACCTCGGGAGCTGATTAAGCTTTCGCCGCTCCGGTCTTCAGTAATCCAGTAGATAATAACGAACCTGGGCGTACCTGTCAATCTTTACCGATCGCTGGGCAGCGGGAACCGGCTGCAGTAATCCTTCACGGTTTTGGCCAGCTTACCCAGATAAGCGTCATCGTCGTGGTGGGTGGCGGCACCGTGCATCCACCCCGCCACGTGATCCATGTCATCTTCCTTCATACCGCGCGTCGTAATCGCCGGGGTGCCCAGCCGCAAGCCCGACGGGTCAAACGGTTTGCGCTCGTCGTAGGGAATCGAGTTCTTGTTGGCGGTAAGGTGCACCTTGTCTAATGCCGTCTCATAGGCGCCACCACTAATCTTAAAAGATGAAAATACATCGACTAAAATTAAGTGATTATCGGTGCCGCCATTTACAATCCGGAAGCCCTTTTCACTCAGCTTGTCGGCCAGTCGCTTGGCATTCTTAACGACCTGCGCCGCATACTGCTCAAACTCCGGCTTAGCCGCCTCCCCAAAGGCCACCGCTTTTGCGAGGATCTGGTGCATGTGCGGCCCGCCCTGCAATCCCGGGAACACGCTGCGGTCAATCAGCGTTGGCAGGTTCTCAACCGTGTGCTCTGGCCGTTTCATAGGATTAGAAACAATGCCCTTCGAGAGAATTAGCCCACCGCGTGGCCCGCGCAACGTTTTGTGCGTGGTTGAGGTCACAATGTTAAAGCCGTAATCAAACGGATTTTTGAGCTGCTTGCCCGCAATCAAGCCAGCAATATGGGCCACGTCCGCCATTAAAACTGCATTAACTTCCTTGGCAATGGCAGCAAACTTAGCATAATCCAGCTCGCGCGAGTACGCCGAAAAGCCGCACAGAATAATCTTAGGCTTGTGCTTGATAGCCATCTCGCGCAGCTCATCGAAATCAATCTCGCCGGTATCAACGTCCTTGATGCCGTAGCTGACAAAGTTATAGACCTTAGCCATGAAGGTCACTGGCGAGCCGTGCGTCAGGTGGCCGCCGTGTGAAAGGTTCATGCCGAGCACGGTATCACCCGGCTCCAGCCACGCTACATACGCCGCCACGTTAGCTGGTGCGCCACTCAGCGGCTGTACGTT
Organism: Candidatus Saccharimonadales bacterium; assembly: GCA_030150485.1. Taxonomy (GTDB): domain Bacteria; phylum Patescibacteriota; class Saccharimonadia; order UBA4664; family SCTI01; genus JASLFZ01. The sequence goes on from JASLFZ010000025.1 coordinate 4,745, forward strand.
GGCGTGATCGGCACCCGGAAACAGAGCTTTAGCCCGATCGATCGCCACCTGCTCCATCTTATCGGTGTACTCTTGGCCGCCGTAGTAGCGCTTGCCGGGATACCCCTCCGAGTACTTGTTCGTAAAAACGCTGCCCAGCGCCTCTAGTACCGCCCTAGAAACGTAGTTTTCGCTCGGGATCAGTTCTAGCCCATAGCGCTGGCGCTGCTCCTCGGCACTCACCAGCTCAGCCAGTATCGGATCAGATTGTTGCAGTGCGTCCAGTTCCATCAATTCCCTAGTGTAATTGTAATGATTATATCGTACTGAATCGGATTAGTCAGTTGGGCGTGGCGGCAAAAAAGGCTTCACCGTGCCCCAAATACGCTCCTGAATGCTTTCAATCGAATCAATCCTATCGGAAGTACCACAAGACACCTTAATAAACGTTTGCGGGAACTGCTCGCACATCTGCTCATACACTTTTTCAGCGTTCTGGAGGTGCTCTAAATCGACTTCGTGCAGATCGCGCTTCTGGTCGGTATAACTTCGCGGATCCTTTTTATCCACCTGCCTTTGGGCTACCTCAGCATTGAGCTGCAGCACCACACTTACATCCGGTTTAGGTACCTTTAGTAGCTCAAACTCCAAGTGTTCAACCCAGTTGAAGTAGTCCGCCCGCGCCCGATCGTCCGTAAGACGCCCACCCTGATGACCCATATTCGAGCCGACGTAACGATTGCAGATTACTACCATACCAGCCTCCAGCGCCGCCCGAATATCTGCTGCCGCCCCAAACCGGTCCAACGCAAAAAACAACGAGGCTTGATAAGGAGTGGTGCTTCCACCCTCGCCATCGTAGTGTCCGTTCAGGTAGCGCTCCACAAAGTAAGCGCTTGGGTGCTCGTAGCGCGGAAAATCAAATATTTCGACGGTGTACCCAGCCTGTACTAGGTGGTTGTGCAGTAACTGAGTTTGGGTGGTTTTCCCCGTGCCATCAATTCCCTCAATTACAATAAAGGCCCCTCGCCCCATATTTGTCACCCTGTTATGGGCCGATTATAGCCTTATCACCTCAGGCTGTATATAATTTGAGCAAACGAAAGGTGGCGATATGGCAGCATACAAACCGTTTGCGGAGCGAACCTCAGATACGCAGTACCGTGACACTCTTAAGGCGATCTATGATCGAGGCGAATACAGTGAAACGCGCCAGGGTCCACGCGCCAAGACCCTCATGGGAACCCAAATGCACTTTGCGATTGCCAACGGCTTTCCGCTGATTACCGATCGCAGCATCAAGGGATTTTGGCGCAAGCCGGTTGACGAACTTTGTGCTTTCATCAACGGCGTACGCACCCGCGAGGGGTTGGCTGAGTATGGTGTGACCTGGTGGGACGCCTGGACTACACCAGAAAAAAGCCAGAAGCGTGGACTGGAGCCGGGCGACATCGGCCCTGGATCGTATGGTGCCGCTTTTCATGACTTCCCCACCGCCGATGGCGGCCACTTCGACCAGTTTAAGCACCTAGTGGAGCAGATCAAGGAGCTGCCGGAGCTGCGCACCCACTTTATTACGCCCTGGATCCCTCAATACATTGTGCGCGGCAAGGGTAAACAGCAAAAGGTAACGTTGGCGCCCTGCCACGGCTGGATTCATGTGCGCGTTTTTAACCAGGCGCTTCATCTGCATATGTTTCAGCGCTCCGGCGATTTTCCGATTGGGGTGCCCTCCAACATGGTGCAGTACAGCGCTTTGGGCCTCATGCTTGAGCAGCTAACCGGCTACGAGTTTAAGGAGTACATCCACACCATTTCGGATACCCATATTTATGAGGACCAAGAGGAGAAGATTCAGGAGCTGTTTGAGCGCACCCCGAACCCGTTTCCGACCGTTACCATCACCAAGGCCGGCAAAAAGATCACCGACATCCACGATTTTCGTGGTGAGCACTTTGAGCTAACAGATTATGATCCCCTGCCGGGTATTCCGGGTATTCCGGTCGCCACATGATCAGCATGATTGTGGCCATAACCGATCGCAACGTTATCGGTAAAGATGGCGATCAGCCGGTCTACATTTCGGCCGACCTCAGGCGCTTTAAGAAGCTCACCACCGGCCACACCGTGATCATGGGACGCAAAACCTTTGTTGCTATTATGAGCCGGCTTGGTAAACCGCTGCCCAACCGCACCAACATCGTCATTAGCCGCACGCTGGAGCCGAGCGAAGATTACACCGTGGCTCGCTCGCTAGAGGAGGCGCTCGCACACGCTGAAGCCGCAGAAGAAACCTTTATTATTGGTGGCGGAACGATATATAAGGAGGCCTTCGATCGCGCCGATAAGATCTATCTTACCCAAGTTGATGCTGGTGTGGAAGGTGATGTCTACTTCCCCACCATTAACCCGACCGACTGGGAAGAAACCGCTAAAGAGGATTTTTTGGCGGATGACAAAAATCCCTATAATTACAGCTGGATAACTTTGGAGCGCAAGCGTGCCTGACCACTATAACCTCCATTCGGGCCGCAGCCAGGCCCAAATCGATAACATGCAAGAGTTGGCCGCTGCCGACAGATGCTTCATGTGTTATGAAAATTTAATTAAATATGAGCATAATCGCATCGAGTTTGAGACCGATCACTGGATTATCACGCCAAACGCCTACCCTTATGAGCACACCAGCCTCCACCTGCTTATGATTGCCAGGCGGCATGTCAAAACGGTCTCGGAGCTCACCAAACTGGAGCGCGCCGATATGGCGGAGGCCATCGCGCAAATTGAAAAGCGCTGGAAGCTAGATAGCTATGCGTTCGGTCTGCGCAGCGGCGACTTTAGGTACAATGCCGCCAGCGTGGAGCACCTGCATGGCCACATTGTCGTCGGCGAGCGCGACCCCAAAACCTTTCAAAAGGTTCGCTTTAGAATGTCCTCGCTACCCGAGAAATAGCGCGGGTCTTAAACGGTTTTCTCTGGATATGATACCCATACATTAAGATTGGGGTCATCCAGTATTACTCCCTCAACCTGTATGAGCTCCACCCCGTATGCCTCAAGCACCTCTTTGCCATCGAGCGTGGCGTAGCCAACCGCGTAGTAACACGCCGTAAAACCCGCGTTTGCAATCAGCTTAGCGCAGGTCGGACAGGGAAAGGTTGTAACATAGAGCGCGCACCCCTGTAGCGGCGTGCCCAGCTTAGCCGCCTCGGCAATGAGCCGCGCCTCCGCGTGCATATCAGTAGAAATGTCGATTGAGGTCCCGCGGTTGGCATTGTTGCGCGGGTCGCCATCGGTCCAGTTGCTGTGCGCCAGGGGCTGGTGCTGATTCGACATAATTGAGACGATTTTGCCGTTCTTGACTACGGCTGCACCCACTCGTCGCCAGATATTGGTACTTTTATGGGCCTCAGCGGCGATCCTCTGCATGATTTTTTGGTCGGCGGTTTTACGGGAAATCAAGCGGTCCGGATCGAGTACGTCGTGCTTTGCTTCACGGGCCCGGCGATCCCAGCGTAAGAATACCTCTTCAAGCCGCAGGATCTCCGCCGGAAGCAGCAACTCTAACTTTTCGGCAATCTCGTCCCGTGGAGCCACAACCGACACATAATCGGCCATAGCGCTCTGGATATCCTTCCAAGCGAGCGTCTGGGCGCTCCTCCCCCACCCTCGCAATGCCGCCGCTACAGTCTGCGGCCGTAAGCTCCGAATATCCTTCCTTAAATGGTCAAACTGCTCAATGAGCGATTCATCCAGCACAAAGATCTCTGCCTCGGGATGCTTATCAAACAGTCGCTTATACCCGGCGTGTAGAACCGGTACGTACGCAATAATGGCGATTTTTTGCGGAGCACCCTTAGGCATCTTTGACGAGCTTGTCGAAGACATCATCAACCGCCAGGGAAATCTCTTGCTTCATCTTCTCGGCAAGCCCCATGTTAAGCCTGCGCAGCTTTGCCGTCGTTGAGGTGGTCGCCTGTGGCTCTAAGATAACCAGCTCACCGCACAGCTCGCCCACCGCTTTGGCCTGCTTATCGGTATAGGTTTCTTTAGTTGCTACGAGTACGTCGGGGTGAATACGATTAATCAGCTCCCATTTGGGCAGTCCGCTGTGCTTTAAGGTCACAATATCGACGTGCCGCACGTGCGTAAGCATCTTAATGCGCTCATCCTCCGAAACGATCGGCCGATCCGGCCCCTTGCGCTGCTTAATTTTTTCGTCACTATCAACTGCCACAATCAGGATGTCGCCCAGCTCTTTGGCCTTTTCCAGATACAGAAAGTGGCCAATATGAATAAAATCAAATGAGCCTTGTGTGAGGACAATTTTTAGCCCGACGGTCTTAAACGCCTCGACCATTTCGGCCAGGCGATTAAAGTCACTAACATACCGGTCTTCAAAGTTAGTTCCTGAAGCCAGTACTCCTCGGTTAATGCGCTTAGCTTGCACCCCTGACGCACCATTCATTACGACCACTATAGCATAATCGGTATCAGAAGGAGAAGTCGCTTGGCGTTATTTGCGCGGGTTGGCGGCGGCAATGGTCTGTTGGACATCCAGCTTGATGCCCGGACCCATTGAAGTTGCCATTGACATCGCTTGTACGTAGGTGCCCTTGGCGGCGGCAGGCTTGGCCTTCAGTACGGCATCGACCAATGCTTTGGCGTTATCCGTCAGTTTGTCTTCAGTAAAGCTAGCCTTACCAATCGAGACGTGCACGATGGCCTGCTTATCGATACGGAACTCCACCCGGCCGGCCTTGGCCTGCTCAACGGCCTGGGCAACATTACTGGTAACGGTGCCGCTCTTGGGGTTTGGCATCAGCCCGCGCGGCCCGAGCATCTTAGCCACCTTGCCAAGCTGCGCCATCATGTCCGGCGTGGCTACGAGCACATCAAAGCTCAGCTGGCCCTTTTCAATCTTAGCAATCAGGTCGCCATCGCTTACGATATCGGCACCGGCGGCTTTGGCGGCCGCGTGCTTATCGGCGCCAGCCAGCACAGCTACGCGTAGCTTTTTGCCGGTTCCAGCCGGCAGCACCACCATGGCACGCACCATTTGGTCGGCCTGGCGCGGATCAACGCCTAAGTTGATGTGCATCTCCACCGTTGGGTCAAACTTAGTCTTAGCCGTTTGTTTGGCCAGCGCAATAGCCTCACCGAGCTCGTAATGCTTGCTAACATCTACTAGCTCGGCCGCTGCGCGGTAAGCCTTGCCATGCTGTTTCAGCGGGTTGGGCTTCTGGAGCTGACGAGCCTTGGGGGCTACTGGCGCTTCGCTCTTGTTCGCTGCGGCAGCCTTGCGCTCCTCCTCGGCCTCGGCTTCGCGCTGCGCCTTAGCACTGTGCTTACCGGCTTTAGTGGTAGTACGCTCTGTGGGCTCGGCGTCTGTGCTGTCCGTGCTCTCCTCGGCGGCCTCTTCGGCTACCTCGGCAATCTCATCCTTTTCCTCAGCTTCTATTTGCTCTTCTTGCTTGGTTTTATCCTCGGACATAACTTCTCCTTCGTGGTGCGAGCGGCGGTTGGCCTCCCACGTCTCATTAAAACTTACTCTTCGACGGTGACGCCCATGCTGCGCGCGGTACCAGCAATGACCTTAAAGGCCGCTGCGGGGTCGTTAGCGCTCACATCAGGCATTTTTTGCTCCGCAATCTCCTGAACTTGCTTACGAGTCAGGGTCCCTACCTTATCTTTTAAGGGGTTACCGGCACCCTTCTGGATTCCAGCGGCCTTGCGGATTAGGTTAGCCGTCGGCTCGCCTTTAGTGCTGAACTCAAAGCTCCGGTCCTCATAAATAGTCACCTTAACCGCCAGCTGTACGTCGCCCAGCTCGCGCGTTTGATCATTAAAGGCATTGACGAACTCCATCATGTTGACACCCTGGGCACCCAAGATCGAACCAACCGGCGGCGCCGGACTGGCTTTGCCGGCGGTCAGCCGGAACTTTACATTTGCCTTTACGGGTTTTTGCTCTGCCATTATTTCTCCTTCGTGGTGCGAGCGGCGGTTGGCCTCCCACGTCTCATTAAAACTTAATTAAGTATGGCTACTCTGCTACTGGAAGCGCATATCCGACGCGGAAGCATGGATCCTAAGCTTCCAGTAGCAGAGTAGCCATAGGGTATTACAACTTTTTAACCTGCAAGCTATCGAGCTCAACCGGTGTTTCACGGCCGAACATATTTACAAGCACCTTAATCTTGCCCTTGCTTTCATCAATCTCATTCACCGCGCCGTCAAAGCCCTTAAACGGCCCGTCGGTAATATTAACCGTCTCGCCAATACTGAAATCAATGTGGTACTTCGGCTCCTCAACACCCATCCGCTTCTGGATGTGGCGCACCTCAGACTCATCAATCGGCGTTGGCGTGGTGCCGCTGCCCACAAACCCGGTTACGTTAGGCGTGTTACGCACGACATACCAAGAGTCGTCGGTAACATCCATCTGCACCAGCACGTAGCCGGGGAAAATCCGCCGTTCTACGATGCGTCGCCGCCCATTTTTAATCTCAATCTGGTTTTCCTTCGGCACAATGACATCAAAGATTTTATCATCCATACCAAGCGTGACGATGCGCTGGCGCAAGTTCTCTGCCACCCGGTCTTCATAGCCAGAGTAGGTGTGAACCACGTACCAATTTTTTGTTGTAAGATCGGGTGCTGCCATAGTTAGCCCTTAAAAATTAATGTTTGTAGTCCGGTAGTGTAAATGTAATCGACGACGCCAATAAAAGCTGCCAATACTAAGGAAAAAACGATTACGGCAATTGTTAGGCGCATGGCCTGCTCGCGGCTTGGCCAAACCACCTTTTGTAGCTCCATCCATGATTGTTGAAAGTAACGCTGTAGCCGCTGCATAGTAATCCGTTTTTAGGCAATTTTAAAAAGCCGGGTGGCTTTTAATACAATTCTAGGGTATTTACAGGTAAAGTCAAGGCCGTCCTTGGGCCCTACCGGTGAGCAATCGAACCCGCTCGGCCGGCCCAAAGCTTGCTACCCACCGACGGTACTGCCGCAACCATACCCGACTTTCCCACTCGAGTATCACCATAACGAGAACAAACACTACTATAGCAGCTCCAACGGCTGAACCAATCACCACAGTCGGCTGAGGCACCGAGCCAACCTCTGCGGCGAGGGCGTACGCGCCTACCGCAAGCAGCAAAAGTGCCACAATTCGCCCTAGTAGCGCCTCCAGGCCACCGATCAGCAGATGCCCACCGGCACGCCGATACAAGCGCCACCCCACTTTCAGCCCCTCGCTGGCCGTAATGCCACCAATGATCACCGCCGGCACCGCCACGCGTCGGGCCACGTACGCCCCCAAAAGCAGCCACCCGAGCACCAGGTTGATCACTATCAACACTGCTTCCCTAATAGCCTGGCTCAGCCCGGTCTCATGCATATTGAGCCGCCACACCGCCACGCCAGCGACTACAATCAGCAGGCCGCCAATGAGCGCCATAATATCGACGTTCACCACCTCCATAAAGGCTCCACGTGCCGCCGCCCACCAGTAGGGGTGCGGGGCTGGGCGCCGGTCGTAAGATTTGGACAGTCCGTAGAACAAGGCTCCTTGCGCCAAAATCGACCCGGCGCCCAAAATCAGCAGTCCGGTGACGAGCAAATAAGTGCCAATATCGCTATCGACTTGCAAACCCAACACCAGGCCGACAATTACACCGGTGATTACGCTAAGTACACCAGCCACGCTCAACGAAAACCGCAGAGGATGCGCGGCTACTTTTGGCGCTATCCGGCTAGGGCGATGCAAATCGAGGGCGCGTACTACCGGAGGAGCGCTAGCCTTCGGCGCCGCCAAAACGTTTAGTGAGGCTGGCTGGCTAGCAGCCACTGCCGGGGCCACCCGCTTTTTTACAGCCTTGCGTTTCGATTTGGCGGGCGCAGGAGTTTTCTTGAATGCTTTTGGCGCCGTTACAGGGGCCGCCGGTGCTGGCGGGCTCACCGCCGCTTCCGCCACCGCATAGCCGCAGTTTAAGCAGTAGTTTTGACCTTGGATGGCCACAATATCGGTTGAGCCGCAGTGCTGACACTTCATCATTATCATTTAATCACTTGCGAAGCATAAGCACAATCAAGTTATGCCTCTTTTCCCCAGGCGATTTTGGTCATTTTAATAGTAATGCGGGCAAATCGTCTAGCAAAATGCTAGGACGCGCGGCGCGGCAAGAAGCGGGCAAGAGTGGTCCCCGCCGAAGCAGCCACCAACACCAGTAGAATATAGAGCAGCCAGGTAAGGTCCGGGGCACTACTGAGTTGGTGCGGGGCGTCACCATCCCCCTCAATCAGCAGTTTGGCTTGATCGCTCGTGCCGCTTTGCTGCAGGTTCTCAACCGTTGACTGGCTCACTCCGCCACCGGTAGCATCGGCCGACTGCAGAGGTGACACCGAGTTTTGGGCCGGCTGCAGTAAACCCGATGTCTGCGGGCTAGCGGTAGTGCTTCCGGTGTTCTGCAATGAGCTCGCGCTGGTTGATGCGTCACTGGTGGCGCTAGCATCCGCCAGAGCGCCCATCGGCACCAATGCCACTGCCATAATAAAAAGTAAACGTCGCATGCGTCCTATTGTAGCTGCCTTGCCCGCTGCCGGCCAAGCTTTATGACTTCTTAGGTGGCACCGTCTTAATATGGGCTTCCGCCAACGCCTGTGCGGAGGCTGCGGCCGGCGCCCCCATCAATGGGTCTCGCGCATCACCAGTCTTAGGAAAAGCGATCACCTCTCGGATGTTTGGCTCGTCGGCAAGCAGCATCACCAGTCGATCAATACCCGGAGCCATTCCTCCGTGCGGAGGAGCGCCATATTTAAACGCTTCAATAATATGGCCAAACTTAGCCTGAATTTCTTTTTCGCCCAAACCGAGGAGTTCAAATATCTGGCGTTGCAAGCTGCCGTCGTGAATCCTAATTGAGCCACTCGAAATCTCGTAGCCGTTAAGCACCAAATCATAACAGTCAGCCCGCGCCTTAAGGGGATCGGTAGCCAGCACACCAATGTCCTCCGGCTTTGGCGCAGTAAAAGGGTGGTGCATGGCCTTCAACCCGTCCTTGTCTCCACGTTCGAACATAGGAAAGTCTACCACCCAGGCAAATGCCAACTCATTTGGATCATCCGGATTGTTCCTGAGATCTGGCTTATCGGTGCCATATTTCTCCATCGCTTCGGCATAGGTTAGGCGAGGAAATGGAGTCTTAGATATTTTTTTGTCCGGAGTAACCTGGTTTACCAGTTTAGTCACAAGTCGCTCATTTAAGTCCAAGATATCTTCTTGAGTGACAAACGACATTTCCAAGTCGAGTTGAGTAAACTCAGGCTGCCGGTCCCCACGCTGATCTTCATCGCGCATGCATCGCGCAATTTGAAAGTAGCGTCCTACGCCACCCACCATTAAAAGTTGCTTAAACTGCTGGGGAGATTGCGGTAAAACGTAAAACGTTTCGGCGTGAAGCCGCGAGGGCACCAAAAACTCCCGCGCCCCTTCGGGTGTACCCTTCGTTAACATAGGAGTTTCTATTTCGATAAATCCTTCGTTGTCCAAATAGTCGCGTATAAACTTAATGACTTTATGGCGCAGCTTGAGGTTGGCCGCCATCCGCTCGCTGCGGAGGTCTAGGTAGCGATACTTGAGGCGCAGCTCCTCGTTAACGTCGCGTGTATCTTTTTTGATCTCAAAAGGCAGCTCGGCACTTTCGTTCAGCACCACCACCTCGCTCGCGCCCAGCTCGATAGTACCGGTCGGCAGCTTGGTGTTCACAAAACGCTCGCCGCGCTTCCGTACCTCGCCGGTCACCGCCACCACATACTCGTTGCCAAGCTTGGGCAGCGTGCTGGGATCGCTCACCACTACTTGCAGTACGGCGGTATGATCGCGCACCTCAACAAAGGCGATTTTGCCCATGTTGCGAATGGTGTGCACCCAACCGCGCACCGTCAGCGTCTCGCCAACGTGCTCCAGAGCTTCAATAATAGTGGTCGTTTTTGGCTTTGTCATGGTTGTTAGGATAGCGGACTGGCCCCAAAAATGCGACCCTCCTAAGCTGGTCCGTTTGAGCCAAACGGATAAATACGCAGCCCCTCGCCGTCACGCAGCCACGCCTGCAGCACCGGCTCCACCACCTCCCACGTTGCGAGCACCTCGTCGTTACTCGTAAAGTTGGTTTGATCACCGGCGATAGCTTCAAACAAAACTCGCTCATAGCTATCAGCCTGGCGCCCCTCTTTCGGCTTATATGCCAGCTCAAGCGGCGCCAGTATGTGGCTCAAGCCGGGCTGCTTGCCCGCTAGCTGTAGCGTGATGCCCTCGTCCGGCGCCAACACAAAGCTTAGCCGATCCGGAGCCGCTGGCGCGCCGCTCTTAAAAAAAATCCTGATCTCGCTGCGCTTGGCATCGAGGCCTTTACCGGTCTGCACGATTATCGGTATGCCGCGCCACCGATCGTTATCGATCTGCAGCTCCAGGCGGGCATAGGTCTCCACGAACGAGTCGGGCTTACCCACCTCCTCCTTATATACGTCGTACTGGCCACGCAGCGCCGCTTTGGTAACCGTAGCGGCGTTAAACGGCGTCACAGCCCGAATCACCTGAGCGCGAGCCTCATGCAAGCTGGCCGGGGCGTCATCAGCCGGCGGCTCCATTGTTGCGAGCGCCATCAGCGCCAAAAGATGACTCTGAATCAGATCGCGCAGCGCACCGGTCTGCTCGTAAAAATCCACTCTCCCTTCAATACCAATCTTTTCGCTGGCCTCAATCTCGATCCGTTCAATGTACTCATGGTTCCACAGCGCTTCTAAAATTGGATTGTGAAATCGCAGCGCGGTAAGATTTTGGGCGATCTCCTTAGCGACGTAGTGGTCAATCCGGTATATCTGCTCCTCCTTAAACGCGCCGTGCAAATGGCCGGCTAGCTCCTTGGCCGAGGCCAGATCATCCCCAAACGGCTTCTCCATTAACAGCCGCGTAGTGATGTTTGGCACATCATTGAGGCCAACTGTCTTAAAGGCGTTCACCACCTTCCCCGCCACCGTCGGCGGCACCGAGAGGTAAAACAGCCGGTTCGCATCGCCAGCACCCTCCTCAATCGTACCCAGTGCGGTTTTAAGCTGCTCGTAGTCGTCCGCATCGCCGCTATCCATGCGAATCACCTGCATGAGGCTCCGCAATCGCTCCAGTACCGCAGGATCGGCAGAGTCTCCCACATACTGCTTGGTCTTATCGATTAAGCCATCGACCGTGACCTCGCGCCGCGCCGCGCCAATCAAGTGAAAATCTGGCGGCAGCTTATTTTCGGCCAGCAGCCAGTAGAGCGCCGGCATCAGCTTGCGCGCGGCCAAATCTCCCGAAACGCCAAACACCACCAGTGTTGTAGTCAATGTGCTAACTCCGGCGTACAGGTTGAAAGCCCACGCTTCTCTAGGTATTGCTGATGATAGTCTTCAGCTCCGTAAAACGGCCCCGCTGCCACTATTTCGGTTACGACTGGATCTTTAAAACGCCCACTGGCTGCAAGCTTTTCCTTAGATGCCGTGGCCGCAGCCTGCTGCTCAGGCGAATGATAAAAAATTGCCGAACGATACTGCGTGCCACGATCGGGGCCCTGACGGTTCAACTGAGTAGGGTCATGCAACTGCCAAAAATGCCTTAACAAATCCTCATAGGTTACTACGCTCTCATCAAACTCAACCTCCACCGACTCCGCGTGGCCGGTTGTGCCCGTGCAAACCTGCTCATAGCTTGGGTCGGCCACGGTGCCACCGGTATACCCTGCGTTGGTCCTCAGCACTCCGGGTATTTGCCGAAAAGCCGCCTCAACGCCCCAAAAACAGCCCCCGGCAAAGGTTGCGAGCTGGCTCACGCGGTTTTTTCCTTAGGATCAAAGTCGAGCGCGAGTGAGTTAATACAAAACCGCTGGCCGGTCGGCTGTGGCCCATCCGGGAACACGTGCCCCAAGTGCGCCCCACAGTTTTTGCAGGTGACCTCCGTTCGCGTCATGCCCAAACTTCGGTCCTCGTGCAGCTCTACATGATCTTTATTGGCTGCCTCCCAAAAACTTGGCCACCCGCTGCCCGAATCAAACTTTGTGTCGCTCGCAAACAGCTCTTGGCCGCAGGCCACACAGCGATACATGCCTGCTTCCTTATTGTCTAGGTAGACTCCCGTGAAGGGCGCCTCGGTGCCTTTTTCCCGCACCACGCGGTACTGTTCGGAGGTAAGTTGTTGCTTCCACTCAGCATCAGTTTTTTGCATTGTCATACTAATATTATACCTTATTTAAGCCTCTTTTATGCCAGAAAGGCACCGATTTTGGGTGCCTTTCTGGGTTACTATTTATATGGATTTAGTTAACTGACGTGCTTGAGTAGTTTGTGTTATAGACCGAGCCAGATCGCGCTCCGCCGCCAATGGTGTTGCCAGACACGTTAGCCGAGCCGGACTGCGCGTTTTGCTCGCTGCTATTACTTACATTTGTACTGTTGGTGTTCGTCGATGAGTAATTGGTCGAGGAGTTGTTGCTGATGGTATTGGTTGAGCCTGGGCCGGTCAGGGTAATCGAGTTGCTACCGCCGCCGTTACCGCCAGACCCGTACCAAGTGTAAGATCCGCTGCCAGTGCCGTTCCAACTAGCACTCTGAACCGAAGTAGATGAGCCATTGCTGTTACTGGTCCCGCCGGAGTAGGCGCCGCCTCCAATAGTGTTACCGGAAACATTGGCGCTGCCGCTACCAGCGTTTTGATTGCTGGTGTTGTTCACATTTGTGTTACTGGAGTTGCTAGAGTTGTAGCTGCTGTTGGAGTTGTTCGTAATCGTGTTGGTCGAGCCGGGTCCCGTCAAATAGATCGAGTTACTGCCACCGCCAGTGTTGCCGCCGTAGTAGCTAGCCGTTCCTACACCGTAGCCCATGCTGTATCCCGAACCATACCCTGAGTTGTAGCCAGTACCCCAGCCATCACTATAGGTACTGCCACCGTTATTGTTGTAACCCGAGTTACAGCTGTAGGCGCTTCCGCCATGACCCGCCGCCCAACCGGCTGTGTAGCCCGCCATATTGCCGGAGCACCAACCCTGGCCGTAGCCACCGGTATAGGTGTTGCCGTAGTTAGTCATGCCATACATACTCCCACTTGAGCACATGTTGGCATTACCCCACCCGCTTGAACCGCTTCCGCTATTCACATTCGTCGAGTTGCCATTATAGGCGCTGCCGCTGACCGCGCTGCCGCCAATGGTGTTACCCGAAACATTCGCCGAACCCGTGCTAGCACTTTGATAGTTATTGCTACTAGACATAAAGTCGTTTTGGTTATTTTGATAATAATTAAAGTACGACGACGAGTTGATGCCGTTGTACGATCCCGGCCCGGTGTATCCAATTGAGCCACTGGCGCTAGCTGCCCCGATTAGCCCTAAACTACCGATCGCCGCCGTTGCGATATATCTTAATGATTTGCCCATACTCCCCCTTTACAATAGGTTATGTTAATACTTACCCATCCTAACCAAAAGCGGTGCGCTATCCAATTGAAGGGCTTACAGAACCGCCCCAAATAAGTGCGTCATTTTTGTGAGTATGCCCTTGGACTGCTTGCAGTTCCGAGCATTTCTTATGCGTTGTGCTACGCGTTGGTAATTTTGCGCGGCGAACCAGCGTGATGCCGTTCGAGCACCTCTTTTCGCCACGCCTCCACGCTGCGCGTCCAGTACTGGGCAGACTCCGGGTCGAACCGAACAGCTTCTAGGCCTGCCGGGACTACGGTCTCCATGCCGTTTTGGCTAAATAAGTAGTCAACTTATGGCATATGGTTCGGGTGCGCCACAACGATAGCCTTAGTGTACCCATGCTGGCGCATAATTTCGTGGCACTGTTCGACGAGCTCGGGAGTATCAAGCCGCTGCTCCGCGGCGCGAGACTGAGAAATACGAATGACGCTTCCTTTATCGTGGCGCGCCTCATAGGCGTCGGCAATTTCAAACTGCAGGATTTTAGGGAGTAGAGGAAAGTGCGTGAACGCAAACTCGGCCAAATCCTCATTGCTAAGTCCGGGCAAAAATTTGCCGTCACGCTCACGGTAGCCATACGAGGCCCCAATCAAACAGTCAGCCGTCGCAGGATCGCCGTGCACATCGTAGTTCCCGCTTAACGCCTTATCTACGTGGTTCTTATAATAGTTGTCTACATCGATTTTCATAAATCCAATGGCAGGGGTGGCAGGGATCGAACCCGCGACCTTCGGTTTTGGAGACCGACGCTCTAGCCAGCTGAGCTACACCCCTATAATTCTGGCTTGATAACCCAATTAGTATACTAAATTTGCTTTGCATTAGGCTAGCGGCCAAGTTGTAATAATTGCTGAGCGGTAGCTCGTGGGGGAGTTAATGTCCCCCACGAGCCCCTTGCTTACTTAGCCCATGGCCGAAGCCGTATTCATGAGGCTGCTAGCACCTCTGCGCGGCTACGCCGGCAGGGAAGCGCGCGGCAAGTCCACCAAGGTGAGGCAACTTGACCACAGGCGACTGCCAGGCTCCCGTGAACGCTCGTACCTTTGCCACTTGAGCGGTCATCATGTTGAGGATCTGCTTTGCCCTTGCTTTTGCGTGCTGGTTCATTTTAAGTGCCTCGAGCAGGTTAACGTTTTCTCGTCGGAACTGTATCCCGAGAGAGAACGCCAGGCCTAGCAGGAGAGCTAGAGCTGCGATTGCAGGCAACCCCACTAGACCACTCGCGTCGAGAGGTATCACTTGGGCTGCTTGCGTCACTGGCGTGATGATTCCACTGCTTTTGGCGAGCCCGATGGCTACGCCGGTTGCGATGGTATTGCTGCCCACTGCGTAACAGGTACTCCCGGCTTGGGCAACCGGGCTGTTTGGTGTTGCTAGCGCAATGACCACTGCGGCCATAAGCGCCAGAGCGCTGGAAATCCCCATCCAGCGATGGCTGTGATACGTCGTTTTTGATATCACGAATACAATTATAGTACGACGAATAAGCCTGTCAATTAACTTATTACAGACTTATGCAAGCATTAGAGCTCTGCTTAGAGAGAATTATTACTTGGTTTCGCGGTGGGCGGTGACTTTGCCATCGTGGCGGCAAAATTTGCGCAGCTCAAGCCGATCGGTGGTGTTCTTCGGATTCTTGCTCGTAGTGTAGTTGCGGTTGTGGCACTCGGTACACTCTAGCGCGAAGTAGGGACGGTTTCGCTTTGGCATTAGTAATTCCTCATTAAATCATAACTATTCGGATTATTCTGGAGCCGACGACAGGAATTGAACCCGCAACCTACAGTTTACAAAACTGTTGCTCTACCATTGAGCTACGTCGGCAGGATGTGGTTTGTGCCGTCTGGCAAAATTGGTGCCGGGTGAGAGATTCGAACTCCCGAAGGTGTACACCAGCTGATTTACAGTCAGCCCCCGTTGGCCGCTTGGGTAACCCGGCATGTTGATCGCATGGAGCCCAGGACGAGGATTGAACTCGTGACCCCTTCCTTACCATGGAAGTGCTCTACCGCTGAGCTACCTGGGCAGAAAACAGCGCTAAAAAAGCGTTTTCAACCTGAATAGCATAACATTAGGCCTTAGTCTTTTCAAGCTTGGCTTTAGCGGCCGAGGCCGCCTTTCGCGGGCGCTTGAGTGTTCGAATCCGCGCATCCTTCGGATCAGTCACCCGAATCCGCTCATGAAGAGCCGAAAGTTCATCGGTGCGGCCGGCGGCCTCATAGGCATCTGCTAGCAACCACAGCACTTTGGGGCTGGGGTCAAGTTCGGCAGCGTGCTCCAGCGCATCAAGCATTTTTTCACCCTCACCCTGCTTATTGAAGGTTTTGGCCAGCCCGACGTAGGCCTTGGCCGAGGGCTCAAACATAATTGATTTTTCAAAAGACGCCACCGATTTAGCCGGATCACGGTTCTCCAGGTAGGCCAGGCCCAAGTTATAAAAGGTGCCTCCATTTGGAGACAGCTGACTAGCAATCTGAAAACACTCAATGGCATCGGCGGTGTTCTTCATCGCAATATAGAGCGTGCCGAGCCGGCTATAGGTAGAGGCGTGGCGATGATCAACCTTGAGAATCTGCAAATAAACCTTCTCGGCCGCCGTATAGCGATTAACCGCCCGCAAACGTGCCGCGTGCTGCAGCAGCTCCTCGATCTTAGATGGAGCGCCTGGTACCGCTTGCCGGCGCCGGCGCCGAAGCTGTGGCGCGCCTCCAAGCAGGCGATACAGAAAAAAGCTCACGCCGGCCAAAAACAAAATGGCAATCATGCGAGCTCCACCGCAAACGCCTCAAAAGCGGTTTTGGCGTTAACGTTGGAACGCAAACGCTGCTGCAATCGCTCCACCGCCGCCAGATTTGGAGCCGCCGCGTTATTTGTGCGAGCCGCGCGGCGTGTCTGAACGGTTAGCTCTTCAAGATATGTAGCCCGCTGCTCGGCCTGCTGAGCGATCGCGCTGGATAGTCCCAGCCGCTCCCGCAAGCTCTCTCCCGCAAGCAGCCGCTCCACCTCGCGGCCAATCTCGCGCCACCGCTCTCCCGTAGCCGGATCATGAGCGCAGGTTAGCGCGCGTCCCGGCAGCCCCCGGCTTTGCTCCGCTAAGGCTTGTGCGTCGCTCACGCCGGCTTCGGCCAGGAAAGCCTGCAGTAGGTCGATAGGCACCGGCGACACATAGAGCAGCGTGCAGCGCGATAGCACCGTTGGCAGGAGGCTCTGAGGCTGCTCACTGGTTAGCAAGATAGTGGTCCCAAGAGGTGGCTCTTCCAGCGTTTTAAGAAGCGCATTCTGGGCCGGTAGCGTCAAGGTATCTGCGCGACTCATCACCACCACCCGCTCGCCAGTAACCTCATACTGCTGGTAGTGCAAGCTGTGTTGGAGCTCGTGCACTGGCTCCACCCCGATTTTG
>JASLFZ010000011.1 GCA_030150485.1 Candidatus Saccharimonadales bacterium
CATGGGGGCAGCTCGTGCTTTTGCTAGAGCGCTACAAGTTCGCCGGGCGTTACCTCCGCCCAACACAGCGGCGCATCGATGATCTCAGTCTCAGCGGTGTCTGGTACCAGCTGGATGTAGATGGCTGAGATTGCTTCGGGCGTGATGAAGTCGAGGTAGGCGTGCATCCGCACGTGTCCTGGACGTCTGTGATGGCTGTTGTTGTACAACACGCCGCCCACATAGAAGTGAGGGTAGTCACGGGGTCGGAGTGGTTCAGCGAACCGTCCTTCATCGTTGGGGAGGTCCACGTAGACCTGTGTCACCGTCTCGACCAGCATGGATACGAATGCGACATCCTGATTGCCGGTGGCGTTGGGAATGCACGCCTGCAGCGGCAAGACCCGGGGGGCCGTGTAGCTACTGGCGAACACTGCGTCGCGCAGACTCTCGATGGTGACGCCCTCGTACTCGTCGCGATGTTGGTAAACCGGCCAACTCGCCTCAAACCCGAGGCGCGTCAGCAGCTCTGAGAGCGGACCATCAAGCGCACTTCCCGGCGTCGGCTCGGATGTAGGAACAATAGTCATGGCACTCCTTTGGTTCAGGAGGCCGCGAATCGGCCTCAGAACCCGAGACAGGTATGAGACGTCCTGGGTTCTGAGGCTGATCAAACCTACGAGTCACATAGTGACATATGTGACTATATTAGTCAAGCCTATCGTGACATCTGGACCTTGAGGTGGCCATACTTAGCGAGCCACGCACTTCCGAGGTAAAGCCGCGCTGCTGAGGTAGGCATAAGACCGAGATCCGCGATCTCAGTCGAACGCCCACCTGGGAAGTACCGGATCTCAGCGTCGACGCCGTCAGCTACTTGGGTAAGCAGGTCGACGTTGTCACGCCGGCCCCTTGCGTTGACTAGAAAGCCGAGCAGTTGGTCTCGGCTCGTGAACCGTATGCCAGCCCAGGCGGCAGACTCAGCGCCTCCAGACGCTAGAAGACGAGCAGACAAAGCTTCTGGAACTCCACTTCAAAGGCGGCGTGGCCGAAAGCGTCATGCGGCGGCAGACTCAGCGCATCGAAACAGAACAGCAGAGCCTCAACCAACTGCTCGCTCGGTCAGAGGTCCAGCTCGCCGACGTCACCACCGCCCTTGAGGGTGCGCTCACCCTCACCGAGCAACCGCTTGAGACGTACCTTGCCGCAAGCGATCTCGGCCGCAGAATGCTCAATCAAGTCTTCTTTGACGAGATCCGCGTCGGCGAAGACGGCGAGATCCAGAGTGCTACTGTCGCCCAGCCCTACGCCCAAATCGTCGCAGCGCAGATAGTCCGTCGACCGGAGGACGACCCAGCTGCGCCGCGCCACACCCGCCAGTACGGGGCAAACCCCGACCCCTTTTCTTTGGGGCCGGGGTTTGACCGCGAAAAAAATGGCGCGCCCGAAGGGATTCGAACCCCCGGCCTTTGGTACCGGAAACCAACGCTCTATCCAGCTGAGCTACGGGCGCACGTCGCCCATTATAGCAGGTTAGTCGGGAGCGGCCGTCGGATAGTAGTTGGATGGTGTCGATTGAGTACTCGAGTTCGACGAGCCAAAAATAGCCAGTACTAGACTAACCAGGAGGAGTACAATCACCACGTAGTTAGCCCAGTGAACGGGAGGTGTAGTGGCATCCTCACCGGTTGGCAGTGCCTTGAGCTGCTCATAGCGGATCGCCGGCGCCGTCATAGCCAGCAGCGTCAGAATAATGGAGATAAAGCTGCCAAGCAGCGGTATGACGCTGAGGAAGTTATCGAGGCCATACAGCCCCCACATCTCGCGCAAGTGCCCACGGGTCAGACGCCGGCTCTGCCGAAAACCCTCTATAATGCCCGCGTCCCGGTCGACGATCACATACGGTGCCAAGGAGTACAAGGTGCCAATTACCAAGCCTGCCAGCACCACGATGATCGCCACAATACCGCTCAGCACCGGTGCCGCACTCCGCAGTACATAACTTAGCCACAGCACAATGAACAGCGCCGCCAGAACTACCGCCAGCGCTAACGCGCCGGCTCCCAGCAGCCGTAAACTGTAGCGGCGGAACTCACTGCAAGCGCGGCGCCAGCTAATCGAGCGGCCCTGGGCACTCGCGAGCAGAATCAGCGTAGCTATCGGCGTAATGATCGCTAGCAGCAAAACCAGCACTATGAGCGCCGCCACCGCGCATCCAATCACGATACCAACATGCTGGCTCGAGCCGCCAAGAGTGCTGCTCAGTAAAATAGCGAGCGCCGTTATAATTGCCACAATGCCAATAATGGCCAGGATGAGCACGCCGATCACTGGCCATAGGTTGACCCGAATCGCCCGCATGCTCGGACGGATTAGCCCAAAGGGATTGGAAATATATTTTTGCATTGCGGCCTTGGTCGCCATAATTGCCTCCTAGACGAACCTATTGTACCGCATTTGCAAGCGATGGCCTTGTTACTGAGGATAGCTCGTTGAGAATGTTGAGTAACTCGAACTCGTAGGGTTGTGCGAACGGTGAATGAGATTAACGACCCCAAAAGCAACCGAACCAACCACGATCACTACACCCAGAAAGGGTAGTACGAAGTTAACCTTGCTTTGCGGCGGAAAGGTTGCTCCACTGTCTTTATAATCCTTTAGCATAACGTAACGCAGCGGCAATGCGAAAAGGTAAACAATATACAGGATAAGCTCAACAATCCAACCCAAAATCGGAATGATACCCAAAAGGCCGAAAAGATTCATCACCCCCAACGGACCGTAAGCCTCAAAGAAGTGCCCCTTTACTAATTCCTTACTGCGTGAAAACGCTGCCATCACGCCGATGTTCTCGTCCACAATCAAGTAGAAGCCATTGTAGTACCAGGTTTGGAACAAAAATCCTGGCACAATCAGGAGGACATAGCCAACTAGAACCAGCAACGTATAGAGGACGCCGTAGCCGACCAGCCTCCAGGCGTACGGCTTACCGGCCGTGCGTGCGTCACCAAAGCTCATCTTAGTACCCCGCGCACTAGCCAAGGCGAGTACCATAAAGGCGGCTACCAATCTTACCAGGAAGAACGCTATGGCAATGATGCCCAAGATAACCGCCGCCCCTACACCGATAACCGCTCCGCCGCCGCCCTTGCCTGCAAAAATGGCGATCGCAACCGCTACAAAAGTGAAGCCAACCGTTACGCCAATATACGTTAAGATCATTTTCATAAAACTACCGAAGTTGAGCTTGAGGGCTCGCCAGCTGCGCCCAAACAACTTAAAAGGGTTGGAGATATATTCGCCCTCAGGAGCGGGAGCGCTTGCCGGCTGGGCGGGTGCCGGTGGAGGAGTTGGCGGTGCGGGCGGGGGCGTCACCGCGGGCTCTGGGGGCGGAGTAGGCTCCGGCGAAATAGGTGGCATCGGTTCTGGTGGCTCTGACGCAGGAGCCGGCTTGCCTGCATTAGGATCAAAACCGGGCGAGGGTTGAATGACCTTACCACCTCCTGAAGTATTAGTGCGGGCTTGTACTCCATCGACCGTTGGAGTTTGGTCGGCTGGGGGCTGCTCAGGTGGTTGCATAGGAATCTCGCTTAGTTAGGGCTACCGTACCATTAGGCTCAGGCTTACGTCAAACTTGGCTGATTCTCAGCCATTATTAAAATTCGTGCAGAACCTCAATGTTGGCACCCAGCCGATTTAGGCGGGCATATAGATCCTCATAGCCACGATTAATCGAATAAACGTTGCGCAGAATTGAGGTCCCCTCGGCCGCCAGCATCGCGAGCAGGATCACGGCTGCCGGCCGCAAAGCCGGCGGGCAGATAACCTCGGCGTGGCGCAGACGCGTCGGACCATTAACGTAGACGCGGTGTGGATCGGCCAAAATCATTTCGGCGCCCAGCTTAGCCAGCTCCATATAGTAAATAGCGCGATTCTCGTAGGTCCAGTCGTGGATCAGAGTTTGACCCTTAGCTTGAGTCGCAATTACCGCGAAAAAAGGCAGGTTATCTTGGTTAAGTCCTGGATAAATGTTGGCGTGGATCTTTTCCTCGAGCGCCACCAACTTGGAGGGATGCGTCACAATATCCACTAGATCCACATGACCGTTGGCGGCTTTGTAGCGCGCGCTGCGTTCGTAGGCAAAGCCCATCTTTTCCAGCTTCAGCAGCTCCAGCTCAAGGAAATCGATAGGGCAACCCTTGACGGTAATCGAGGAGCCGGTCACCACCGCCGCCGTAATAAACAGCATGGATTCAATCGGGTCCTCGCTAATGCTGTAGGTCACGCCCTTATCAACCGTAGCCTTTCCGTATACCTTAAGCGTTGACGTCCCAATCCCCTCAATCTTAATCCCCAGCGTCTGCAGAAACACGCACAGATCTTGCACCATGTAGTTAGCCGAGGCAAAGCTAATGGTGCTGACTCCCTCCGCACGCGCCGCCGCCATGATGGCATTTTCGGTGGTAGTATCGCCCGACTCATACAGCACCACCTCGGCCGGATGCAGTTTTTTTGCCACCACATGATAGCGTTCGTGCTTTGAAACAATCTTGATGCCAAACTTTTCCAACGCAAACAAGTGCGGGCGCACGGTGCGGGCGCCAAGACGGCAGCCACCGGGGTGGGGGAGATCAAACTCCTCGGCGCGGTGGGCCAGCACGCTGAGCAAGAACACAATACTCCGCGTCTTCATGGCCGCTTTGACGTCGATACTATCAAGCTTCAAGCGGCGCGGCGGCCGCACCACTACATCGCTCCCCTCCCACTTGATCGCCACCCCAATGCTTTCCAGTACCTCAATGACGCGGTACACCTCTTCGATGCGCGGCATGCGTTGCAAGCGAGTGGTGCCGCGGTTGAGCAGCGTGGCGCACAGCACCGACACCGCCGCGTTCTTGGAGGTGTTGGTCGCAACCGTACCCGAAAGCTTGCGACCGCCATGGATCTTAAAATTCAGGGCATCACTCGGGATGGTGATCATCTCGGTGTCCAGAATCTCCCCGATACGCACGAGCATGTTGGTGGTCAGGTTTTGCTCACCCTTTTCCATGCGCGCCACCGCGCTCTGGCTAGTACCAAGCTGCTTAGCAAAGTCGGCCTGAGTGAGGTTTTTGGCCTCGCGGTTCTCAGCGATGCGCTGACCAATTTTAATGGTTTCGGGAGTAACGGTGGATTTAGCGGCAGCAGGCATACCCGGATCCTTGTTTTACCTATATATCATATGTGATATAGCTATAGGTGTAAAGCTATGATTTTCCTGAATCGTCAAGCTTGATGATGACACCCTCCCACGGCCCAAGGTGCAGCAACCCATCCGTTCGCTCACCTTCCCGGCTGCGCACCGTGCCAGCTACTACCGCCCCGGCCACCTGGCGGAGCTCTTGGTGGTGTTGAGAGAAGTTAATCGCTACCAACGTATGCTCCCCGCGCTTCCACGCCCACAGCGTCTCGGCTCCGGGCACCGAGGTATAGGTACCGTTTTGCAGCTCCGGGGTGCGACGGCGCAGCGCGGTGAGGTCGCGCACAAAGTGGAGCGTTGAGTCGCTGCGCTCCTCTTGAGCCAAAACGCTCCGTACTCGCATATCCCCATAGGGCAACCAGGGGCGAACATCGGTATTCGTGAAGCCGGCCCCAAACTGGTTCTTCCACGGCATCGGCGTGCGTGAACGATCGCGGCCCGCTTCCACCGGCCAGTATTTGCGGCCTCGCGGATCTTTGAGACGCCAGGGCGCCACAAACACATCGGTCATACCCAGCTCGTCGCCATAGTAGATTACCGGCGTACCGCGCAGCGCCAGCATCATCAGCAGTGCGCAACGAATCTTGCGCTCGTCGCCTTTGGCCCAGCGCGTAGGGAAGCGCGGCTTATCGTGATTGGAGCCGGTCCACACCGGCCAGTTTTCGTGCGATAGCGCCACCTCGGTTTTTTCAATTAGGTCGCGCAGAAGCGGCGCCTCGAAAGCCGAGTCCAAAAACGCTAGGTTGAACACCAGCTTCATTTCGTCATGGTCGCCGTAAAAGCTGGCGAGCAGCTTTTGGTCATACACGCGGTTGGTTTCGCCCAGCAGCAAGCCTTTATCGGGGTACTCGTCGACGATCGACCGCCAGCGCTTCAAAATACCGTGTACCTCCGGGCGCGAGGTGTTGTAGAGCGGCTGCTGACGCAGTAGCCGAATTTCGGGCCCATCGGTTTTGCTGCTCCGCGGGTTGTCCCGGAACTGAGCGTCTTTAACTAACATGTTAAAGACATCAATACGGAAGCCCGCCACGCCGCGATCCAGCCAAAATCGGAAGATTTTGTCAAACTCCTCCAGCACCGCCGGATTACGCCAGTTGAGGTCGGCCTGCTCCTTCCACCAGTTGTGGAGATAGTACTGGCCGGTTGGCGAGTGATACTGCCAGGCGCTACCACCATCGTCGGCCGCCTTCCAGTTGTTGGGTGGCCGGCCATCACGTTTGGGGCTGCGCCAGATGTAGTAATCGCGGTACTGGGCGTGCTTGCCGGTTAGAGCGTTCTGGAACCAGGGGTGCTTGATGCTGGTATGATTAGGCACCAAATCAAAAATGACCTTGATATTACGCTTGCCGGCCTCGCTAATCAGGCGGTCGAAATCCTCCATCGTGCCGAGAGTTGGATCCACCGCATAGTAATCGGTGACGTCATAGCCCCAATCATAGTTAGAGCTTTTGGTGATTGGCGACAGCCAGATACCGTCGACACCCAGGTCCGCAAGGTAATCGAGCTTTGCGATCACACCGGGCAGGTCACCAACGCCATCGCCATTGGTATCAAAAAACGACCGCACGTAAATTTGGTAGATAACCCCGGTTTTCCACCAGGGGTCAGGGGGGAGCTTACGTGCGGCGGCAGCTGGTTGGGTTTTGGTTTCAGGAACCGCCATATTGGTTCTCATTATAGATGGCGCAAGCCGCAAAAGAAAAGCCCGTTTTTAGTCTCCAAGGGCCAAAAAATCGCCTCGAATTGCTTGGACTTGTTCAATAAAGCTATGAGCCTGTTCGCGGCGCGGCCGGGGCATATCGGCTAGATGATAGGTGCGCACAATCCGCCCGGCGTTCATTAATACGATGCGATCGGCCAGCGTCACCGCCTCCTCAATAGAATGCGAGACCATGACAATGGTCTTTTTGGTCTGCTGCCAAATCGTTAGCAAGTCTTGATGCAGCATCTCGGTGGTCTTGATGTCCAAGGCCGCAAACGGCTCATCGAGCACGAGCACCGCCGGATCAACCGCTAGCGCTCGCGCCAGCCCGACCCGCTGGCGCTGGCCACCCGAAAGCTCGCGAGGGTATTTATCGGCAAACGGCGTCAGGCCGACCAGCTCAAGCTGCCGTCGCACAATCCGCTTGATTTGCCCAGCGGGGGTACCGCGCGCCTGCAGCACAATCCCCACGTTATCGCCCACCGTAAGCCACGGAAACAGCGCACCAGCCTGAAACACCATGGCCACGTTATCGGGCCGCTCCACGTCACCCGCCGACGCCTGCTCCAGCCCGGTGATGAGCTTAATCAACGTTGACTTGCCACAGCCGGATGGTCCAATCAAAACAATGAACTCCCCCGCCACCGCCAAAAAATCTACCGCGTTCAACGAGGGATGCCCCACCCCGGGGTAGGTTTTTTGGGCTTGATTGAGCTCGATTATCTTACTCAAACCGGAACCGCTCAGCAAAGCGCAGCAAACGTTGCCACACGAGCAGATTAATAATCGCGATCGCGATCACCAACGTGAGCACCGCCGCGATAAACAAATTACCGTTCCCATCTGCGCTGGCATGCACCATCACGCTGCCGATCCCGAAGAGGTCGTTCGAGCGGTTACCGTGGGGTAGGTAGGTATGGAGTACCTCGGCCACAATCAGGATGTTCCAACCGGATGCCCACGAAAGCAGCGAGCCGGTCACGAAATAGGGAAAGATCGAGGGTACCAGCACCTGGCGCAGGTACATCGGCCCCCGAATTCCAAACAGCTGGGCGGCGGCTTTAACGTCGCCTGGCACCAACCTCAGTCCACCTACCAAGCTAAAAACAATGCTCCATAGCATCGTAATAAACAGTACAAAAATCGCCGCCCCTTCAAGCAAATGGTAGTCCAGGAAAAAGAGAATGATCACCGGGAAAAACGCCAGTACCGGCACCGACTGCATGATGTCAAACACCGGCAGCAGGACCCGCTCGGTTAAGGCGCTGTGGTTAATCAGTAGCGCCATGGGCAGCGCCAGCACCAGGGCCGCTAGGTAAGCTACCAAAAGCCGCAGTATGCTCGCACCCAGCGCACCAAGCAGCATGCCGACCGGCACGTGGCCGCCTCGCGTCATCGGCACGTGGTGAATCACGACCGCGGCCACAATCACCGCAGCTAGCGGCACCGCCAGCAATCCGTACAGGCGCTGATGCAGGTGGACGGGATACCAATAGCCAGGGTGCTGTTGGTGGTGAATGTGAGTGTGGTTGGGGTGGGGTAAGGGTTTTGCCATGACGCTTATGGTCTCTTACTCCTATTATCCCCTATCCCCCTGCAGACGCAACCTGGCGCCATGATGCTACTTAGGGATGCTCTTGCTGTGCTGGCGCGAGGTGGCGGCTGGTTTACCCGTTACGAGCTTGCCATCCTGTAGTCGAAACGTTACTTCCGTCTTCTCGGCAATCGAAAGGTCATGCGTAACCGCCACAATGGTGGTGTTCTCCGAACGGGCTAAGTCTTGCAAAAGCTCAACGATCATCTCCCCCGTTTGGCTATCAAGGTTGCCGGTAGGCTCATCCGCCAAAATTAACTTCGGGCGATTAGCCAGCGCTCGGGCGATGGCCACCCGCTGCTGCTCCCCGCCCGACAGCCGTCCTGGCTTGCGGGTTTGCTTATCGGCCGTTAAACCCACCTGGTTGAGCAGCTCGCGGGCGCGCTGCTGGCGCAAACCACCCGGAGTGCCAGCAAACTCCATCGGGAGCATGACATTTTCGAGCGCGGTCAGGTTTGGCACGAGGTTATAGTTCTGGAACACAAATCCAATCTGGCGACAGCGATACGCGATCAGGGCGTGATCACCCAGCTTGGTCATATCACGACCGTCTACCTCTATTGAGCCCTCGCTTGGCTTATCAAGCGCACCGAGCAGCGAAAGCAGCGTACTTTTGCCGCTACCGCTACGTCCAACCACCGAGGCGAACTGTCCTTCGGGTATCTCAAAGCTGATATCATCAACTGCCTTAACAATGGTATCGCCTGACTTAAATCGCTTAACTACGTGTGAAACTTTTAACATTATTCAGCCCTCATTACTTCTGCAGGTCGCACTCGGGAGATCAGTAAAGCCGGAATGGCGCTACCAACAATCGCGATAATCAGAGCCGCTCCTAGGCTATACAGGATGATCTCCCATCCTACATTCGCAGTGATGCCGCGCAGGCTGCGGGCTCCAAACCCAGCCGCTCGGCTAAAGCCGCCGCCAAAACCTCCACCCGCTCGGCCCATTACGCCGCCAGTATTACTGTTTGAGGTGACGAGCAACTTGGTGACGGGGTTGCCTCCCACCGCACCAATCACCAAGCCTACCACCGCTGCCAACCCGGTAAAGGTGATTGCCTCGGTCACAAACTGGAACATCACCTTGAGATTTGAGGCACCAATCGCCTTTAGTACGCCGATCTCCCGCCGGCGCTCTCGCACGATCATGAGCATGGTGAGGAGAATGATCACCGCGCCGGCGATCACCGCGCCGATCAAGCTCACGAGCGAGATAGTAGCAATGTTTTGCAGCGGTGCCAGCGCATTCGTCGACTGAGCCTGCTCACTGGTTACGTCGGCCACCGAGCTACCCAGCGTGTTCTGAATAGCCGTCACCGCGCTGCTTACATTTGTGATCGAATCTACCGTCGCCGTCGCACTGGTAATATCGCCAACCTGGCTGCTTAGCCGCTGCTCGGTAGCAAGCGGCACGATCGCTTGGCTATTAGAGAACTGGTTGCCGGCGTCGTAAATCCCAGCGACTGTGAGCGTAGTGCCATAAGCGGTAAAGGTTGATCCAACCTTAAGGTTGTTCTTCGAGGCTAAGCTCGTACCGATTAAAGCCACATCGGCATCAACGCTCGGGTTGAAGGCTTTACCGCTGGTTATCTTGAGTGCTCCTCCGCTGCTCGTGCCACCTCCGGCGCCACCCAATACGTTGGCACTCGTTACACTATTGGTGCCGATGATCGTAACTGGCAGGGTAAAGGTAGGCGTAGCTGAGCCACCCGTATCGGCGCCTCCCCCACCCCCAAAGCCACCACCGTTGCCACCGCCAAAGCGGCGCCCCAGCGAGCCGGCGTTAATGGATGACTGCAAGTTGGTCTGGGTCGAATCCAGCCGGTCGCTCAGCGTCTCGGTTAGCGCCACCACATGCGCCGTACTCGTTACCTTGGCCATTTCGGCGGTCGTGAGCGGATTGCCACCACCCTCAAAACCCCGAGCACCAGTCGGCGAGATGGTAACAGTATTACCAATTGAGCTTTTCACCGTCGCAATCTTGGCCTGCACTGCCTGGCGCGCTATCAGCATGGTGAGTGCCAACCCAATGCTCAAACCAAGGATCACCACAATCGAAAAGGTTCGGACCGCGTTGCGGAACGCATTGCGCACCCCGCGGGTTATTACATTCATAAGTGTCCTTTCTTAGCTATCAACCGTAAGTATAATTACCAATTCTGAATTTTTGCTTAACTTTTGGCCTCATGGAGCCAAACCGTAAAAGTCGCGCCCTTGCCGGGAGTACTGTCGGCTTCGATGCTGCCTCCGAGCGTCGTCACAATTTTCTGGGCGATTGAAAGGCCCAGCCCGTATCCACTGACTTGGGTCTTTGAGCGCGAACTGTCGGCGCGGTAAAACCGGCTAAAAATGTGGGGCAGATCGAGCGCCTTTATGCCCACTCCTTCATCCCGCACCGTGATCCCCACCGAGCCAGAATCCAGCTTTGCCGCCACCCACACCGTACCGCCGGCATGGCTGTACTTGATGGCGTTATTGAGTAGCACACTAAACAGCTCCACCAGAGCTTCATACTGGCCCTTAACCGTGGTCTCGTCGGCCACATCAACCTTCACCTTTACCTCATGATTTTTGGCCGCCTTGGCCTGACGCGCCACCGCAGCCGTAATCACCTCGTGCAATCCCACCGCTTCCAATGCGAGCTCGCCGTTATCATGCTGGGCGAGCTTGAGCAGGCCGGCCGACAGCCCCTCTAGCTTATCAACCTCCTCCAAGTTGCTCTTGAGGAGGTTGACCGCCTCGACCTTACTCAACTTATCGTCGCGCAAGGCTACCTCAATTTCCGAGCGCATCGCGGTTAGCGGCGTGCGAAGCTCATGGGAGGCATCGGCCGTAAAACGGCTTTGGTCCTCCAGCGCTTGCTCGATGGGTCGCAGCGTCCGCTGCGCCAATAAGTAGCTGGCGGCTCCACCCAAAATCAGGATTACCAGGTTGAACTCAAGGAGGTCATCAAGCTCGCGCGAGCGGATACTGTTGGCCGCTCGCGCGCGATAGGTTGCAAAGTCTCCCGGACCCATCGGCGCTGAACCATAAGAGCCCGACGACTGGTCGGGCGGCAGGCCAAGCCGAACCTCACGCGGCGAGGAAAGGTAGATAAATGAACTAAAAAATAAGCTGATCGCTACGATGATCAGCAGATACCATCCGGTGAGCCGCACGACTGCGGATCTAAACACGCGTCGCCACTCCGAGCTTGTAGCCAAACCCCCGGCTGGTGTGGATAAGGTTGGGTCCCTTAAAGGGCCGGTCGATTTTATTGCGTAGGTAGCCAATATAGACCTCTACCGTATTGGGCAAGATATCAGCATCGTAATCCCAAACATGGTTCATGATGTTGTTTTTGGTCAATGTTTGGTTCTGGTTGCGCAGCAGGTATTCAAGGAGCGCAAACTCCTTTTGCGAAAGCTTAATGGGCTCTCCACCACGCGTTACCTCAAAGGTCACCGTATCCAAAGTGAGATCATCGCACTTGAGCGCGCCGCTCAAACTCTCTTGAGGACGGCGCAGCAACGCCCGTACGCGCGCCAGCAGCTCCTCAAAGGCAAAGGGCTTTACAAGGTAGTCGTCTGCCCCGGCATTCAGCCCAGTTACGCGATCCTTAATTTGGTCTTTCGCCGTCAGTACCAGCACCGGCGTATGGATCTGCTGCCGACGCATCTCCTTAACGATATCAAGTCCCTCAATCAGACCCGGAAGCATCCGATCGACAATTACGACGTCGTAATCCTCGGTAGTTGCCATGCTCACTCCTTCGTCGGCCTCGTAAACCACATCCACGGCGTAGGACTCTTGCTCGAGTCCACGCTTGATTGCCCCCGCTATTTTGTGCTCATCTTCGACGACCAGAATTCTCATAGTTTTTACCCTACTCCACTAATCTGAAATCTAACTGAGAGGTAAGCTTGCCGGCGTTGTCGGTGTTGGCGCAGCCGCCAACCGCTTCTGGCGCTGGCGGCGACGGGCCCAAATATATTTGACTCCAAAAAAGGACACCACCGCATAGACAATGCCACACACCACATCAAACACATAGTGCTCCCCCATATAGACCACCCCCAGCCACATCGAAAGTGGGTAGAGCAGCGCCAGCGTCCCCCACTTGCGCCCATAGAGGTTCCAAATAAAGAGCACCACCAGCGTCGGATAAGCGGCGTGGAGCGAGGGCACCGCCGCCACCTCGTTGGGCGAAAACTTGGCATAGAGCGTGGGGAAGTTATGCACTCCCAGTGCGTACCAAATATCGGTTGAGAGCTTTTCAATGTGCGGGATATAGCCGTTCTGTGAGGCCATCCAAGGTGGCGCGGCCGGAAACAGTAGGTAGGTCAGAAAGCCGGCGTACGAAAGCGCTACCAGCGACCAGACAAACCGCCAGTAGTGCTGCGGCCGCGTTCGCCATATCAGCACCGCCATGAGAATTGGCACGACGAAATGCATCATGTAGAGACCATAAAAGTAAAAGTCGTACCAGTGCAGCGAGCCATGATACAAGACGTGCTGCAACCGGGCTGTCACAATCTGGCCGCGCCCCAAAAACCGATCAAAGCCGATCATAGGATAGTAGTGAACGTGCTTGGAAACGTAAGGCACGAATCCACGCAGGCTGTCATAGGACAACAAAAGTATTAAGAAAGGGCTGAACTTTTTAATGAACTCAAAAGCCAGGCCGTAAAGCAAGAAAACGATAAACAGCAGGATAAACAAGATGTCGGGCGTTAAAAATACCCGCCAAATCACAAAAAATGCCACGATAGCCACCGGCACCATCAAGCGGAGCCACCGTAACCAGCGACTCCGGGTTGGAGCGGGCGGCGTAGCCACCACCTTAGGTTCCGTTGGTCGCCGTGCCATCACTGGAGTTACTACTACTCGTACCGCTCCCCATGCCACCACCAAAAGACGGGTTAAGCAGGATCGACTGAGCCGTTACCGTACCATCGCTGCCCGTGGTGCCGCGCACAATCACCGTATTACCGGTCTGAATGGCGCTAACGGACGAGCTACTGCTGCCATCGCTCACTGTGGGGTTACTGGCGAGCGACACGGTCGTGTTGCTCCCCGTCCGGCTGTTACTGACCACCATAGTGGTACCGCTAATACTCTGTACCGTACCAAAAACACCCCCACCGCCATGCCGGAAGCCACCACCCGCACCGTAACCACTACCGCTCGGTGATCCCGTCGCGGCTACCGAGCTGGAGTTACGAGATAGCGCCTTTTGCGTCGCCATGCCACCATAAAAACTTACCGCCACCACACCAATGGCCACCGCGGCTGATATAAATAATGTCTTGTTAGATTTCATATACCTCTATTGCTTATGTCCCTTATGGTACCGGCGCCAACTGAGAAACCACTGAAGCGTAAACTCATGGTGCCACCGTATCACTAAACACTACAGCGTGGCGAGCCCGCTTCAGAAGCTGGGCTGGCTGGTCCTCAACTGCAACCTCCTCACGCAAACGCTCGATTTGGCCGGCCTTGGCGTGGCCGTTCGCGAGCACAACGGCCTCATCAAGCCGCTCAATTACCGCTGCGGTAATGGTAATGCGTTGGTAATCGGCCGCCTCGTAGTCGGCCACAAGCTCCGCGCTTTTTACGGCGGGGCTATGCGGTAAAATGCCGGCGGTATGCCCATCGGCCCCCATGCCCAAAAACCCAATGCGCACGTCGGCCAATGATAGCTCCTCTTCCAGCTGATGGCGGTATGCGGCAACGGTTTGTGCTAGTGGCAGCCCGGTTAAAATCGGCAATGCCGACTCACGCGGCCGCGGCGTGAGTCCGGCATCCTGGAGTTGCTTCCAGTTGGAGTCTGGGTGGTCCACCGGCCCGTAACGTTCATCAATCTGGCCGATCACCAGCTTGCCGGGAGCGTCTCCCAGCAGCTGCCAGGCGGCCACCGCCGTCGCTATTCCAGATCCTCCGGAGAGCAACCAAAGTACTCGCTTCCCTTCATCCAGATGGCCTTGCAGCCACCCGGCCATAAATCCCGCCACAAGGTCTGGCGAGGAAGTTTTCATAAAACGCATGGAGCTCATTATAGAGGACTTAACTGAGAATATTAACCGCGCGCGCCGCTACTAGCGCCAGGGTGATCAACGACACCACCGACTGCACCAGCATAAGCAGCTTGGCGCGTCGGCTGAGCGGCATAGTATCGGTAGGGCTAAAAGCGGTGGCGTTCGTCGCAGAAACATACAAATAATCAATGTAGGTGGGCTGCCAGTTTTTGGCGGCTATCTCCGGTGTAGCCATCTGAGGGAAGAGAAAATCGCGCTCATGGGCTGCCACCCGCCGGCGATGCCCCGGCCCGCCCCCATCCAGCTCCCAGTACCACAGCCCAAATATAATAATGTTCGTAATATAGATATTGATTGAGGCAATGATGAGTTCGCGGCCGTTGGTGATCCGCCCACCGGCCAGCAACTGCTGCGCCACGCGCTCAAGCGAATAGATATTGCCGACGCTAATGAGGGCAATAAACGCCACGACGTTGAGCCGCCGAGCCAGCGATCGAAAAATTGGCTCTTTCGGAGTGGTAAAAATCAATGAAGCCAGCAGGATTACCTCAAGGGTGGGCAGAATTGCCCGCGGCCCCGCTACGAATTTATCCGGCAGTACCAGCTGCAAAGCGATGGCCACTAGCAGGCTCAGTTGTACCTGCCAGAGTGGATCGCGTACATGAAGCTTATTTCGTAAAAGCGTAAACTCAGACATCTTAATTGCTCCTTAAAACGATTGGCGTATGTGGTTCATCGACCAGTCCCAGTCGGCATCGATCTTCTTGTGCGGATTAAAGATGTTTTCCGGGTCAAAAATCTGCTTGGTTTGCTTAAAGAGCTCAAACATCGATGCACCATACTCGCGCTTTATCCATGGTCCCCGAATCATACCCTCATTATGCTCCCCACTCAACACGCCGCCATACTTGAGCACCAGCTCATTCACCTCGGTCATGGCCGGCCGCAGCTTAGCCCGTTCGTCACGTTCTTCTAATTTCATTAACGGAATGACGTGAAAATTGCCATCTCCCATGTGGCCGGCAATCGTCGCCAATAAATTATACTTTTTAATGATTTTACGCAGCTGGGGCAAAAACTCCACCAAGCGCGGCGGCGGCACCACGAAATCGTCAATAAACGGGGCCGTATGCTTATCCTTAACCTTGCTACGCAGTAAGTTAAATGACTGCCGACGCATCAGCCAATACTTCTCGCTCGCCATCTCGGTGCGGTCCTCCTCCTCGGCCGTAATCTCGTAAAGCTGTCGCTTAAGATGCAGCTCTTGGTGGAGCGCGTGAATCTTCTGCACCACCTCGGCCTTGGTCTCGCCATTGAACTCAACCATCAAAATGAGCTTGGGGATGCCATGCAGCAGCATAGCTCCATCTGGTATCAGACTAATCAGCAGACGAATGAACCGCATCGGCCCCAAAAGCTTCAAAAACGAGGGCATAAACTTTATTGAAAGCCATAGCGTGTTATCGTCAAACGATTCGAACGTGGCCGGTTTGTGTGCCAGCACCGCCGGGATCAGCTCGCCAAGATGATCGATATCTTTCAGGAACAGCACCAGCAAACCAGAGTGTTTGGGCGCCGGCACCAGCCGCACCGTAATATCGGTCACGAACCCGAACGTTCCTTGGGCACCCACAATGAGCTTAGTCAGGTCGAAAATACCGGTCTGGCGATCCCACACATCCCAGAGGTTATATCCGGTAGAGTTTTTGCTAACATGGGGCTTGGCCGCCTTAATCTCGTCATAGTGCGATTCAATGAGGTTGTAAACGCGCTTGTAGAGCCGCCCCTCGAAAGTGGGCAGCTTAATCTTCGCTTCGAGCTCGCGCTTGGAAAGCGGCGCGACCACATACTCGCGGCCATCGGCAAACACCACCTTGAGCTCGGTCACGAACTCTTCGGTCTTGCCGTATTGCAGCGATTTCTCACCGCCCGAGTTGTTGTTGACCATTCCACCAAGCGTACACAGATCACGCGAGGCCGGGTAGGGCGGTAGCAACGCGCCGTGCCTCAACGTCTCCGGCTCAAAATCGCGGTACAGTACGCCTGGTTGTATTTGCGCAGCCGTCGTTGTCACCTTTTCGATGGCCGTAAAATGACTACGAAAATCTACAATAATTGAATCATTCACCGCCCCGCCCGTCATATCGGTGCCAGCGCTGCGTCCGGTAAGGGAAAGGCCCGGCACATCCTTTTTATACTTTGCGACCGTTTTGACCAACGCTTGCACATCGGCGGTATTTTTGGGACTGACCACTAGCTGCGGCCGCACCTCAAACAGGCTGGCGTCGTGACTATAAAAATCGAGCGTGGCCGCGTCGCTGCGCACCTCGCCCTTAAAAATTTTACCGAGCGCCGCCGTCACCTCATTCATACCATAAGCGTAGTCTATCTGGGGGGTTTATTCAATTGGACAAAATGTCTACTCGGCCGGATTACTTTTTTGTCAGGACGTTTTGGGCAGCACCTGCGGCGGCGGCCTCAACATTTTTCACAACCGTTTCGGCACCATTTGCTTTAGCTTGTTCGGTAGCAAACGCAATATGGGGTGTGGCTAGTATCTGTTCGTGGTTAAGTACTTTTTGATAAAACTCATTGGAGGTATCCCCTGGCGCCTCAGGATCGCAATCGATTGCCGCGCCAGCTAGTATGCTCTCGTTCAAAGCCTTGATCATGCCATTAACGTCATAGGTAAACGGACGCACAAAAGAGATGAAATAAGCGCCAGGCTTTACAGCAGCAAAGAAGCTCTCATCAAGAAGATTTTTGCTGGTGGAGTTGCAATTGAGACTGTTAACAATCAGGTCGGTCGGCTTCGCTTTAGCTAAAAGGTCGTCACCGCGCGCAAAAAAGTCTACACTCATCCCCAGGCTACCCAGTACGCTCCCAACTTTTGTACCAATATTGCCTTTACCAACAATGAGGGCCTTCTTCCCATTCAAGCTTTCGGTGAACTCGAGCGCCACATCATCATGCACGTTAAGCACTGTGGGGAATTTGCGGAAGAGGGCGAGCGCCATAAATGTCACCCACTCGACAATGGAATTGCGATTACTGCCCTGCGTATTCGCGACCGTAACACCCTTAGCCTTGAGCCGCTCCGAATCAAACGGCCCTAATTCGATAAAAGGGTAGGTAACGAACACATTCTCCAGATTATAGAGATTGTCGAGCAGGTAGCTTCCATCGCTAATAATGATATCGGCTCCCTGCACATTCTTAAGCCACTCCTCCGCTGAAGTCGCCTCCGGCATCCACGAAACCTCGCCCAGACCCTCCAGACGCTGTTTCTGTTCGTTGGTGAAGCTAAAGCTGCCTGCTATAGTGATCTTTTTCATAGGCTTAGTTTATCATGGAGGGGTTTGGTCTGTGCTAGCGGCGCGAGGGCAGCGGAATCAGCACGCTCGTATGCTTGGCGTAGGCTTGGTAGGCAAAGTTGTCGCGCTTGCGACGCTCGATCGGCGGTATCCCAGAAACAAACACAATTAAGCCGGTGATGGTCAGGGGGCCCAACACCCCTACCCACCCCAAGGAGCCTTGAACGGCAATTAGCCAGATAGCCCACCACTGCACAATTTCGCCGAAGTAGTTGGGGTGACGGCTGTAGCGCCACAAACCACCCTGCATCACCTTGCCCTTATTCGCAGCCGCACTCCGAAAGCTATGGAGCTGGGCATCGGCCACCATCTCAAAAATGAAGCCTGCCAGCCATACTATAACGCCAAGCACGCCTAAAGCGCCGAGGCCACTGCGGGTCGCAGCGCCGGCCACCGTAATAGGCAGGCCCACCATATAAACCAGCGCTCCTTGCAGCAAGAAAATGGAGCCGTATGCCCGCAGCCAAAACCGCTTTTTCGGCCACTTAGCACTCAGCTCTTCATAGCGCGGATCGGGTGGCCGCTGCTGTGAGCGCCGCAACATATACATGGCTAGCCGCGTACCCCATAGCGCCACCAAAATTGCGATGATGGTCGAGCGCAGGTCGCGCGCCACCACCGCTGCGCTCAGCGCCATTAGAATGAAGCCGCCACCCCAGGCCGTATCCACCACATCGAGCCGTTGGCGGCGCTGGCCCACCACAAACCACGCCGTCATATATATAAGCACCAGCCCGAGATTGATTAAAAACAGCATTATGGCTTCCTTTACGGCTTACATGATACCGCTTTTGGCCACCCTAAGCTATCGTCAAAAAATCTCAGGGTTCCGTCTCATTTTTTAAGCGTAAGCTCATAAATGTTTGTTACAATAATGCTTATGGTGGATCCAAATTCTGAGCGGCAGGCCGATACAACGGCCATGCAGCAGCTCAACGCGGCCGTTGCGGCCGAACAGCCCTATAACCTTGCCCTCGCCCAACCGATCGCGGCACCGCTAAAGCGCCGCCGAGGTAAGCGCTTTTACTTTTTGTCTTCCTTCGGGGCCGCTGGTGTGGTGGGAATTATTGCACTGGGCTTCTTAATTAACGCCCAGCTGCACAATAAATTCAGCCTGGCGAGCATTGCCGTCAGCGCGGCCAAAGCCTCGGTTGATAAAACCGTGCCCCTCGCCGGTCAATCAACCGGCCGCACCAACTTCCTTATTTATGGCATGACTAAAGACGGTCTGCGCACCGACTCCATCATGCTGGCATCCTACTACTATAAGCAGCACAAGCTCGTCA
>JASLFZ010000046.1 GCA_030150485.1 Candidatus Saccharimonadales bacterium
GCCAAACGCCGGCGGTGGTGTACGGCCATGGCACCGAGCCTCTTACTGTGGCGGCTAGCAGTCGCGAGCTCGCCAAGGTGTATGCGGGTGCCGGCGGCAATAAAATTATTAGCCTAAAACTTGGCGAGGGCGGCCAAAAGAACGCGCTTATCCATGATATTCAGCTTGATGCCCGCACCGGCGACATTATCCACGCCGATTTTTACGTTGTGCGCATGGATGAAAAGATTAAGACCGAGGTCCCCCTGCACTTTACCGGTGAATCAACCGCCGTTTATCAGCAAGAGGGCACCTTGATGCGCGCCCTTGAAAGCGTCGAGATTGAGGCTCTGCCGGGTAATCTTCCGGAAAGCTTTGAGGTTGATATTGCCGTACTCGATGATTTTGATAAAAGCATTACGGTTGGCGACCTTGTCGTCCCAAGTGGGGTAGAGATGCTCACCCCCACCGAGGAGCTGGTAGCAAAGGTTGAGCCGCCACGTAGCGATGAAGAGCTTGAAGAGCTGGAGGCTCCAATTGATGAGGCGGCCGAGATGCCAGAAGGCGCTCAAGAGGATCAAGAGGTGGTGGAGGAAGATCAGTCCACCTCTAAAGAGCCCCAAAATAAGGCTGCCGGCGCTAACCCTGCTGATACCAAATAGTCTCTTTCACGTTCAAACGCTAAGAGCGGCCCTCCGGCCGCTTTTTAGTTTGGCCACCGACTTTAACCTGACCCACGCTCCAGTGGGTAATTGGGGTGACCCACTAAATGGTGGGTAGCTAGTACTTCTTTAATTCTTTGCGCAGTTGGGCTTCGGTGGCCAGTTCGGTCTGTCGCCCGAGGTAACGCACAAAAGCCGCCGTACTGTAGTGCCGCAAGGTCTGCAGGGTGAGTTCGGCGATGCGGCTACTAGTAATAGCTTGGTCGGCTGCATCCAAAATTTTCATTTCTACGGTGGCTGTCACTGCGTCGATATCATCTGGCTTAGCGAGAGTTTCATTAAAAGAGGCATAAATGCTGCTAAATAGTTTGGCGCGAGAGTAACACTCTAATTTACCAGATTTTTTTTCAACTTTAAGAAAGCTAAGATCTGCCACCTCGTAAGTAGTGAAGGACTCATTACAGCTTAGGCAGCGGCGCCGCCGCCAAATTTGGGTGCCAAATTTGGTCGAACGCGAGTTGAATACCTCGGTATCGGCCGAGCGACAGTAGGGGCACTTCATCTATGTAAGATCTCCAAAACAAAAGGCTCCCGAGCTGAGAGCAGCGGGAGCGTTCCTTACCACTCACCAATACTACCCCAGCTGCTAAATAGTGTAAACACTTTTATCAAATCAATGACTATATGTTGTCATATAACTATAAAAATACCTAGTGGAAAACTTTTCTCGGCCAGGGGAAAACTGGCTTTCGGTGAGTATTGCTCCCTAACCGATGAAGCCAGCGCTATGTCGCAAAATTAGGTTCTGAGCTCGACCGCTGCCTGACCCGCATTGCCGAAGCCCACTCGATCTACGATCCGCTCCTGCATGAGGTGGCTGGCGGGCGTTAGGCTGCCACGGCCAAAGCGATGATCAATCTCATCCATGGCGCGGCTAAGCTGCTCGGACTGCCACGACGCGCCAAACAGTGATCTCGTGGTGGCTTGATAGGGGAGAAGGTTAATGGCACTCACCGAAACCAGGCGTACTGGCTTGGGTGGCCTCCATCCGCTAAAGGCCTGTTGGACATGGCTAAAGAACCCCCTTGAGTCCCAGAAAGGGGGTAGTTGGTGCACGGTGCGACCCCACCAACTGCGATCGGTAAATTTCACGCCGACTTGGATGCCCGTAGCGGCTAGTCCAGCCGCTCTCAGTCGCAAAGCGGCCTTATAGGTTAGCTGACCCGCCACACCCATAACGGCTGCTGCTGTAAGTGCTGGTGCCGGCACAATGGTGGTTTGATGGCCTACCATGCTGCGGGTGGTGGTGCGTTCATCAACCTCGTAACCCCGTAGCCTCAGGTACCAGCGCTCGCCGTTAACGCCAAATGCCTGCTTGAGGAGCGTATAGGGCGCTCGATAAAACTCTAGGGGAGTGGTGATGCCCAGCGCTTCAAGACGTCCGGCCGTTCGCCAAGAAACACCATAGAGGTCGGTGAGGGAGAGCGTACTGTAGAACGCCTCAAGGTCTTGCGTTCGAATTTCCACCATCCCGTAGGGCTTGTGGAGCTTGGTGCCCATTTTAGCCAAAAATAGGTTACTGGCTATACCAATGGAGCATCCCAGCTCTGAGCCTACTTTGGTAACTAGCCGCTTCACGTCCTGAGCTACGGCGAGTGCATTCGGTCGTAGATCAGAAGGCAGTACCAAAAGGGCTTCGTCGATGCTTCTAATGGTAACCTGGCAGCGCGTAGTGGCCAGCGCCTCCATGATTTTATGGTGATAAAGCCGGTAACTCCCAGTGCGCCCACAGGTTAAATGAATCTGTGGGCAGAGTTTCCGGGCCTCGCGTACTTTGGTGCCTGTTCGAACGCCATAGCGCTTGGCCTCTACCGAGGCCGCAATAACGCAGGTAGCATCGTTGATAAAGGGGCAGACGCCTACCGGCCTCCCGCGAAGCTCGGGATGCAGCTGCTGCTCTACGGAAGCAAAAAACGAGTTCATGTCTACATAGAGCGCCCGCCCTGAAGTTGGCTGCTGCTGCAAGAGCGCTTCAATCTGCACGGCCCTAGGCCCGGGCTGCTACCAGCTGATCCGTGGCGCTAGCTCGAATCTCTTGGTGTCTCTCAGTCTGCCGTTGCTTCAGGTATCTGATGAGCCCCCAGCTTTGCTTAACAATACTGGTGCAAGCATTCTGTAGCTCCTTAGTGTCGCCAAAGCCGTGGGCTTCGTGATCTGCCAACAGCTTTTTTAGGGTGTCGGCTTCAGCCCGAACCAAATGGAGCGCTTCAAGCTTTACGCTATAGCTGTAGCGGCGATGAAACTCGGTGATGTAGTGCGAAGTGCCGGCGCTGCTACGTCGCAGATCATTGCCCAGCCGGTAGAACTCAGCCGCTGGTAGTCGCTTGACCAACTCGTAGACGGCGTCTTCCAGGTTTCGACTGGCTTGGTAGATCCGTAGACCTTCAATTGATGTACTAGATTGAGACATTGTGTCCTCCTCATGTTGAAGTATCCCCTGTGATCTAATATACCGAACAAAAAGCGAACTTGCAAGTCCTAAAAAGCGCCCGTGAGGGCGCTTGGGTGAGTTATTGCAAGGGGTTACTGTCGGCTGGCTCTTTCAGGGGAGTGCGGAGATCGTCACTCAGTCTGGCTAGCTGAGCCTCACTGAGCCCTGGTGTGCGGTCAAACCCCTCCTTCTTATCTGCCTCTACATTACGCTCGCGATTGCGACTTAGCTCCTCATAAAAAAGAGGGTAGGTATCTAGATTATCATTTGATTTACTCATGCTCCTCCTTGCTTACACATTGTTATGCACCCCTTCAATCAAGTAATAATAGGGCGCCAAAATACTAGTTAAATGTAGTCGCCTCGGACACCACTGTCAAACCATTAAAGTTCTAAAACTTCACCAAAAAGTAGGAAGCTTTTTAGAAGATTGTTAGAAGCGTAATCATTATTTAATAAAGGGTGTGTATAAGAGGTAGTAGCCCTTAAGGCGAGCGGAGGAAGGAGGTAGGAAGCGAGACCACATTACAACTATTATCAAGGGGATTATCCTCATTTTAATTGGGGCGGGGTTGAGTTTGATGGGTGGAACAGCGTCGCATGCCGCATCGGGCTGGCAGACCCAGTTTGCTGGCTTGCCGGTAACATCAGTAGCAGTGAACCAGCAACGCACCGCCGAGCTAGCCGCTGTAGTTAACGGCCAGCTTAAGCTGTCACGTGATGGCGGCATCACGTGGAACGATAGTTGGCTGCCCTTAACGCCAACGACCATTAGCTACGATCCGGCTACCTTGGGTCGGCTCTACGCAGGCACCACGGCCGGTCTGTATGTGAGCGCAGATGATGGCTTGAGCTGGCGTTTGCTCGATACCACGGTGACAACCCATAAGCTTGTCGCCGCTACCTACGCCGACTCCCAGTATGTTTTTGCGGCGATGTATGATGGCGCCGGCACGCCAATCCGAGTGTACCGCTTCGATAGCGCCTATAACCTCGTCGATACGAATCTCCCTAGCGGAAATGCTACCAGCTTTGACTACGATTATGGGCGCCATCGGTTGTACGTCGGAGCCGCCGGCGGGGTTTACTACAGCGACGACGAAGGCACTACTTGGTCTGGTGGGGGAGGGGGCGCCGGGCAGTACAGCGTTAAGGTGGCGGTTAAGCTCGATGCCATATGGCAGACCTCAGCCGATGGCTTGTTCCGCTCCTATGATGGCATTACTTGGAACAAGCTGGCTGGCCCCGGTGATCTTAATAAAACCTATTATGGTAGTGATATGCGCCTGTCCGGCCTGGTTATTAATCATGGCACCGCTTTTTATGGAGCCTGGAGCCCAGGCTACCCCTATACATTCTTAGCCGAATACAGCGGAGGCAGCGCGACCAGCATACTAAACGTGCAGGTCAACGACCTGGTGGATGACAGCACGCGACTATGGGCCGCTACTCCTAATGGCTTACTGGTAAGCGATCCCAACACCCTGACAAGTAGCGAAGCAATGGTGCGTCGGCCGGTTATTGTGATTCCGGGTATTTTGGGCTCCTTGCCCACCGTTAGTGGGCTAGCTCACTACTTTAGTACGGAGGCAGAGGGGTTTTGGGATCATAGTTATAAGACGCCGCTGGTCTTGGATCCGGTGGACCATACCTATGACGGGCTCATGCAAAGCCTCCAGGATCACGGCTATAAGCTAAATCAAACCTTGTTTGCTTTTCCCTATAACTGGATGCAAGATAACGCCATTACGGCTGGCCAACTATCGCAAAAGATTAGTGACGTAAAAGCCATCTGTGGCTGCGGCCAGGTTGATATTGTAGCCCACTCGATGGGCGGCCTTGTGGCGCGGTCGTACATTGAGGGCGATCGGTATGGCAATGATATCCAGGATTTCATTGAGCTGGCCACGCCCAACCTGGGAGCTACCGAGGCGTATGCGGCCTGGGAGGGCGGTCAGGATCCCGACCTGAACGGCCAGAGCAGTGGAGGGCTGCTGCACGCGGTGGTGAGCGCATTGCTCGATAGCCACTTTGCGGCCGAGCGCGTCGTGGCGGTGCAGCGGTTTGTACCGGCGCTGGGGCAGCTGTTGCCGATCTATGACTACATCGGGGGCCGTCATTACCCTGATAACTATCCACGTAACGCCTTTCTAGACGATCTTGACCAGCCGGAGCGTTTGGCGGCTGTGCGTCAACGCACAGCGGTCTATACCATCGGCGCTAATAACCGTTCAACGCCGCTAAGCATCACCGTAAGTCAGCCAAACCCGGGGGCTGCGCTCTGGCGAGATGGTGCGATTACGGCAAGCGCCACTGACTCTGGCGACGGCACGGTGCTGGCAAGTAGCTTGACCTCCCTGATTGCTGCTAGCGCCTGGCTTGATGCCGATCACGGCGGCGTGGTTACCGCCGCCGCCCCTACAGTCGAGCGTATTTTAATGGGCGGCGCCGTCGATGACGACCCAATAAAACCTCCACCACCTAGTGCTGCTACTATCATCTACGCTAGCGGCCCGGTAGCGCTTAGGTTTACCGATAGCTCTGGCCAAGTGGTCGACGATAACGCTATCGCCATTAAAGGTGCTTTTTATACCGGCTCAGGAACAGTGCCCCAAATCTTAACCCTCCCGTTGCCGAGCGCGCCAGCGCCAGATAACCACGATCAGCTTACCGTTATCGGGACGGGGAGCGGTAG
Organism: Candidatus Saccharimonadales bacterium; assembly: GCA_030150485.1. Taxonomy (GTDB): domain Bacteria; phylum Patescibacteriota; class Saccharimonadia; order UBA4664; family SCTI01; genus JASLFZ01. The sequence goes on from JASLFZ010000046.1 coordinate 5,828, forward strand.
CTATAGCATTGGTGCTATTACGCCCTCAGCTGCTTCGGCTCCAGATCTAGGTGACGAGCCCGGGAGCTCTACCAGCGATACTGGCGGGGCCATTACCGCTGGTCAGGAGATTACCTACAGCTACGATCCTGCCGCAAACTCACTTACGCCAGAGCTACCTACGACATCTGCTAGCTCGATGGCAAACCTTGGCTCTGATCTAGTCGTTAGTGGAGCAACCACCTCCCCGGGCACTCTGCACGTAGGGGACTTGGCGATATCGGCCCATCTGGCAGCGCCAAGCCTAGGCTCGGTTAGCCACCATTTAGCCCATCGGCGCTCGCTTTTTAGGCCTCGCCACCAGGTTAAGACCTGGCGGTGGCGCCATCGTGTACGTGTCCTGGGCTTGGCAGCGCTCTTCATCCTGTTAATAGCTGGAAGCCTGTTCAGCGCTAAACGCTTACGGCTGTAGTACACTAGAACTATGAGTAAGGGCGCAGTCTGGATTGGAGCGACCGTGGGTGGAGTGCTGGGCGGTTTTGTCCCAGCACTCTGGGGCGCCAGCCAGCTTTCGGGGTGGGCCATCCTGTTCGGTACTATCGGCGGTATCCTCGGTATTGTGGCGGTCTATAAGCTGTATAACAATTAGCCCAGCGTTGCCGGTTCTTCCTGGTAAAACATGAGGCCTAGCTTAATCTGCAGGGCGTCGTCAAACACTCTGGGATCAAGTCCGATAACTTTCTTGGTTTTATCTAAGCGGTAAATGAGAGTGTTGCGGTGGACGTGGAGTTTTTCGGCAGCTTCGGTGAGGTTGAGCCCGGCGGTTAAGAAAGTCTGCACCGTTTTGTAGAGCTGCTCATCACGCAGCAATGGGTGCAATATCTGGTGCGCCAGCTCGGCTTTGCGCTCCTGGGCGACGTTCGCCAGCGTCACGAACATGCCAACCTGCTTAATGTGGTAAACGCGCCCTACGCCCCACACCTTGGTCCCGACCAGTAAGCTCAGCTTGCCCTCCTGGTAGCTTTTACGCAGGCCGCCCAAATCCGGATAATACTGCCCGACGCCAATCGAGATAGTTCGCTTGGGGAGCGCTGCGACCAGCGTACTATGTAACTCGTCGGCCTTCTCCTTGAGAAAACGCGTCGTATTACGCGTAGTCAGCCCCTCACCATCTATCCCCTTGGAGAGCACAAACTGATCCCTGCCCAGATAGCAGCTGAGGTTTCCTTTATCGGGGAGGGTGCGAGCAATAGTATCAAGAATTTTATTGCTGGCGGCGGCAATCAGCTCCTCGCGGTCATTGAGCGAAAGGCTGGCCTCCGTCCCCACAGCCGTCGCCTCAAAGCCCTCAATCTCTACTACCATAATAGCTTGCGGACTGCGCAGGTTCATTTGCAGGATGTCGGCCTGGCGGAAGGTCTCAGCCGGATCAAGGTTGGCCGAAGAAAGCACCTGGCGCAAAAAATTCGCCCGCATCTTCACGGTGGGCTGCACGTGCTCCATCAGGAAGTGCTGATGGGTGATGACCTCGGCCAGTCCCTGCAGCAGCCCGATTGCCTCTGGCGTAACCTGCACGGCCTCCTCGATCACGCCAAACGAGCCGATGGTGCGGTTTTCGTACACGAAAGGACACCAGGCTACCGAGGCGTCACCCAAGCTGGCGCGGATCACGCGGCCCTCTTGGCAGGCTCTAAGCGCATCAACCATAATGGCGCCCGCCTCATCGCCGGTAATCACCACTCCACGCTCATCGGTTACGAGCACCGCTCGGTTGAGCACAATCCGGGCGCGGCTCATAATCTCGTTGCCAACTGGGGGTGTCAGTCTCATTCTTGCCCCACAAAGCGGTTAAACAAGATCGCGAGCTTAATCTGCACCGCGTCATCAAAGTTGCGCGGGTCCAAACTGAGTGTTTCGGCGATCCGGTCCAGGCGGTACACCAAAGTGTTGCGGTGGATACCAAGCTGGTCGGCGGTTTGGGTCAGCCCCATGTTGCTGCTGAAAAAACACTCCAGAGTTTGGATAATGCCATCATTCTCTCCCAGTTTTTCGAGCAGCTCGCGGCTAAAGTAAATGTTACTTTCATCAATGCCGGAAAGGAGGGGAGCGACTACACCAAAATCGTCAATGTGATAAACGCGGTTCTTATCCCAATTTTGGGCGCCCAGCTCAATGGCCGAAAGCGCCTCCTGATAGCTTTTACGTAAACCGCTCATTCCGCCGTGGTAGTTGCCGATCCCCATCGTGGTGGTCTGCTTCAGCTCTGAGCGAAAGATGTTATAGATTGTTGTAATCGACTTCTTGAAGCGGTCGAGCGAGTCCTCTAGGGCCGCGTCGGAGATGTTCAGGTCTTTCAGGATGCAAAAGGCATTGTGGCCGAGGTAGGCAATTAAGTTATCGCGGCTCGAAGTATAGTAAGAATTTAACCCGCGCGATAGGCCAAACTTGTAGCGAGTAATGCGCACCTCTCGGTCGCCGGGGTCCGGCTCCTCTCCCATAAGCACCGGGTCATCAATGTAGAGCACGATGGCAATACGTGGCTTGCTCAGATCAATATCAAACAACCGCGCTTCGGCTGCGACGGTTGGTTCATCAATTTCATTACGGGTTAATAGGTCGTAAATGAACTTATCCAGCCGCTCTTCTTGCTGTGGCAGTTGTTCAATTAACAACGCTTGGTGTAGCATGAGCTCGGCAATCGAGCGTATGAGCGGTGCAATCTCATCGTAGTTTGGCACCTCGCGTGCCAGCACCACGTAGCTCACCACCGCGTGGTCATGGTGGATATCAATCGCCCAGGGGTAGTCGGCTATCTGGAGATTTTCGTCTACCCTCGGATCGTCGGACGCCAGAACCACGCCCTCTGAGTTCACAACCGATAGCGGCTGATGAACCAAAGCTCCCACCTTCGCATGAATTTGGTCCGCAAGTGTTTGCGTTACCATCTAACTCCTTGCCGCAAGGTCTCACCCTTGTAAGCTTGCCCTACAAGTTTACCCTTTGGCGTGAATATACAGCAAGCGTAAGAAAGATCCTTTTTGGATGATTGCATAAGATAAGCGGCTTCAGATTGATTTCACCCGCCATCTCCGCTAATATTCGCATGGTGTGGGCTCTTAGCTCAGTTGGCTAGAGCGCTTCCTTGACGTGGAAGAGGTCACAGGTTCGAGTCCTGTAGGGCCCACCAAGTTCGGATCTGTAGCTCAGTTGGTTAGAGCGCTTGATTCACATTCAAGAGGTCACAGGTTCGAGTCCTGTCAGATCCACCAGTATTGATTTTAGTAGTTGTCAGATTATAATTATAACTACTTCTCGGGTATGTTTAGCCCAAAAGCCGCAGCATTTGCTGCGGCTTTTGTTTGCTTGGTGGGGCTACCGGGAGTCGAACCCGGAAAACATACTTCTCGGGTACATCTTGCCACCGGACTAGCCCCATGGGTTGAGACCGCCCCCAAGCAGAATCTACTATAGGTGACAAAAATTAACTAATTCTTATCAGAGAATTAAATAATTATTAAGAGATGCTTATGCTACAATTTAAATCAAGAAAGCCACGATGGCTAAATAAGTAATAGCAGGACACCAATGAGCGACTTACCAGAAATCCAGCCACCCACTGAGCAGCAAGTTGATCCACAGCAACCAGATAATACTAAGCAGCTTGCAGCCGAGCTAACTGCTATGAAGGTGAATTCAGTTACCCCAAAGCTTAAGCCAGGCGAGACACCGCAGCAGGCTGTGTTGCGTAATAAAAATGAGGCAGCACTTTGGCAGGCAAAAGCCGATCAAGCCCCGAATGCTGTAGCTGCAAGC
>JASLFZ010000055.1 GCA_030150485.1 Candidatus Saccharimonadales bacterium
AATCGCGGTTACGAGTACCGCACCAGCGGCCATATCCTTGATGATGCGCACCTGGTCATTGGGCTTGTCCTCGATCAGATCAAGCGTCTTTTCTAATGAAGTGTTAACAATTTCAGCCGTAAACACCAAAATAATGGCGAAAAACAGGGCGGCGAGCTCGGCGTTGGTGACACCGACTATGAAGGCCAAAACTACCACCAGAACTGCGGCTATCAGATGAAGTCGCGCGTTGCGTTCCAGCCGCACGACGTACACAATACCGTAAAAAGCGGTGGTTAAGCTGCGGCCAAACTGTCTTAGTCCTTCCATGCAAATTTCCTTACTTTAAGTCCGGCGGCCGTCATGATCTGCTCCTGTAGCTGATCGAGCTCTTGGCGCTCAGCCTCGGTTTGATGGTCGTACCCGAGCGCGTGCAGGAGGCCGTGGATGGTCAGCAGGCCGATTTCATCTGATAAGCTGATGCCAGCGGCGGCGGCCTGACGCTCGGCCGTCTCGGTACTGATAGCGATATCAGCCAGCTCGCCGGCCTCGGCCTCGCCGGTTTCACTATAATTAAATGTTAATACATCGGTGGGTGCGGCCAACCCACGATAATGTTTATTTAACGTGGCAATTTCGGCGTCGTCAACCAGCTTAAGGTTAATGGTGCCATCTGGCATGTCCTGGGCTGCCAGCTGATGCTGCAAAGCCGCAAAAACGTGCTCACCGGCATCACGCAGCTCAGCTGGCCAGGAGCCCACAAAGGTGATGGCCAGCGTCATCAGGCGAGCTTTTGGCGGACCAGCTGCGAAACCGCTGTGCCGTCGGCGCGGCCTTCAGCTCGCTGCAGTACCGCTCCGATCACCATTCCCATCTGGGTGGCGTTAGCGCTCGTTTCAGCAATAACCGCGTCAACGAGAGCGGTTAGCTCAGCTTCGCTCATCTGTTGGGGTAGATAGCTCTCAATAATGGTTAGCTCATGCTGCTCCGATTCGGCCAGATCTGTACGGCCACCCTGCGCGTATTGGGCAATCGAGTCTTTACGCTGCTTGGCCTCACGCTGCACCACCTTTAACGCCTCGGCCTCGGTGAGTTCGTGGCCGAGCTTAATCTGTTCATTTTTTAATGAACTTTTAATCAGGCGCAGTACAGCAGTGCGCGCCACCACACCCTCTTTCATCGAAGTAGCGAGATCCGTATCAATTTGAGCCTGGAGTGCCATCAATAATTACCGATAGAGTGCTTGGCGGGCCTTGGCGGCCTTACGGGTAGCTTTACGGATCGCAATGGCGCGCTGCTCGCGTTTGCTGAGCGGCTTTTCAAAGGCGCGTTTGCGCCGTGCGACACCGAGTACGCCCGACTGCTGCACTTTCTTATTAAAGCGCCGAATCATGTTCTCGAGAGATTCGCGGTCATCTTTGCGCGTTACTTGAAGCAAAGAAATCACCTTCCTTTCTTGGGGAGTGGATAGTTAACCTGGTTATGATACTGTTTTTTACGGTTTTGGGCAAGGTGTGCGAGATATAATGGCGTGCTGCAGGCCGGCCGTTATGAAAACGGCCGGCCCGGGTGCGGAGGGGGCAGCCTAGGCTACCGCTACAGAGTCGGCCAAAGCCCTAATCCCATCGAGGGACCTGCTCTGGACGACCGGATGCAGTTTGAGGTTTCTGATGTATTCGCCGGCCTGCCGAAGGATCGGCATCAGTTCGATGCCATTGCCTTTGCGGAGAGGGTCAAGAAACTTGGCTGGCAGGATCACCTCAATAGGCGGCGTCAGCGGGCGGGCCTTGCCCAAACGCGTGAGTGCGGCCAAAGCCGCCTCTTGGCCTTGCTTGGAGAGCCTCCTGTTCTGCTTGATCTGCCCCCGGTAAAGATTAAGCAAGGCAGTAGCCTGATCGGGGCGCATCATCGCGACGCGCTCCACCTGACCGCGTGAAAGAGCGGTTTCCAGAATCCGGGCGTCCGCCTCAAAGGACGGATGAAGCCGGGCGACTTGAGCTGCCTTATCATTGTGACGCATGATTCCTCCAACTTTGACGGGATAGGTACCAACCAGACAAACTACTTGTGCTCCACCTGGTTATACCAGTTTTATCAATTTATGATAATAGTGTCAATGACTTTTATAATTATGGCTAGCATAAGGGGGAAAATCGTCGAATACGCCGATCGCCCCTCCTTATACGATTCCCCATAAAGTACTTGACAAAGATGCCGTAATTTGATACTATAGTGCGCATGTCTAGAAATCCTGCTATTTGGCGGGGTTTTTTGATGTGAGGGCACCTTCTAAACGTCGGCATGCTAGTGATAGCAGCGATAGAGTGATGCTCTTGGATTCCGGAGGCGGAGTCCAATGGGAGAAAGGAGCAAAATCTTATCCCCCATGTATAACCTACATCGGTTGATCACCTGGTTCATGATTGTGATCAGCCCGGTCCGAATGGTAGCGGCTTTGCCGATTACCCTTCAGGCTACCAGCGCCCACGCGGCGCAGGCTCCCGCACCTTACTATCTCACCTTAGACACCCATAACCCCAGCGCGTTGACCGCTCACGTTCCGGCCCAGCCGGACTTTGACCGCGATGTACTGGCTCCCCTACGCGCCGACCAGGCAGCTGAAGCGGCCCAGGCCGCCGCTGCTGCTCTGGCGGCTCAGCAGGAAGCTGCTGCCAAGGCCAAAGCCGAGGTAGCTATCACGAAGCCGGTAGCCGTTACGGCGCCGGCCGGTGATGACGCCTTCAGGCAGCTTAGCTACTGTGAGGCCGGTGGTGACTACACCCGTAACTCGGGTAACGGTTACTACGGCGCCTACCAGTACAGCTTGGGTACTTGGAACGACTTCGACGGCTACGCCCGTCCCGACCTGGCTCCCGCCAGCGTTCAGGATGCCAAGGCCCATGCCGACGTTGCCGCCCGCGGTTGGTCAGCTTGGCCCGCCTGTGCTCGTAAACTGGGTCTGTTATAAGGTTGATTTCAAAAAGCCGCCGCTCTTCGGAGTTGGCGGCTTTTTGTTGCTTTTATATTAGGAAGATTTTGGCGCGGTCAGGTGTATTAAGCCGGCCAAATAGCCCAAAAACGCAATTATCTCCGCAATCAGTTTGCCGAGCACCGGCACCAAAAAGGGCAGGAGAAAAATCGCTAATATAATGAAAATGAAATGCTGCTTGGTGAGACTGATGAGGGCGCCCACCAGGCCGACCAGCACGAGGATCGTCACCAGCCACTGGATAGATGGCGGAAACAGCGCAATAAAGTGATTAAAGGTGGTGACGAGAAACCCGTAAACGCTCACCTCGGCCTAGCTCACTTCCCTGGCGTTTCTGAATCGACGAAGGCTTTGACGCTCTGCATGGTGTCCATAAACTGGGCCGGGAATACAATGGTGGAGTTTTTATCGGAGGCGATTTCGGTCAGGACCTGAAGGTTACGGAGCTGGAGCGCGATCGGGTGGGCCGCGATAATATCGGCGGCATCGCCCAGCTTCGTGGCGCTGAGAAACTCGCCCTCGGCCGCGATGACCTTGGCGCGCTTTTCGCGCTCGGCCTGGGCCTGGGCCGCCATGGCCTGCTGCATCATCGGCGGTAGCTGAATATCCTTAAGCTCAACCACGCTGATAACCACGCCCCACTGCTCGGTTTGCTTATCGAGTACTCCTTTAATGGCGGTGTTGATCTTTTCGGTCTCACTGAGCAGCTCATCCAGCTGCGACTGGCCGACGATGTTGCGCACGGTGGTTTGGGCGATCTGGTTGATGGCAACGGCCACGTTTTCAATCTCAACCAGCGACTTCACGGGATCATCAACGCGGTAGTAGGAGACGGCCGAGACATCAAGGCTGACGTTGTCGCGCGTGATAATGTTTTGCGACTGGATCGGCATGGTTTGGGTGCGCATGTTCACTTTGCGCAGCTGATCAATAATGGGGATGATGAGCGTGAGGCCAGGGCCACGTACGCCGCCCTGCACCTTTCCAAGGCGGAACACGACGCCCCGCTCGTACTGATTGATGATGCGAATACCGCTGAGCAGAATAACGACGATAACGGCCAGAACAATCCACATGGCTAAACCTCCACCTTAAATTTTTGCTGTAGCTCTTTCACAATGGTTTTTAATGAAACCATCTCTTGGGCGCCGGACTTCATATCGCGCAGGATGACGGTCTCTTCCTGAACCTCCTTTTGGCCAATAATAATCGCAAACGGTAGATCTAGCTTGTTGGCACGCTCGAGCTGAGGCCCGATGCCGTCCTTATCAACCGCCCCAACAGCGCCAACGCCACCATCGAGCAGACGCTCGATGAGCGCAAAGGCCTCCAGCCGCGCCGGCTCACCGAGGCTGGCAACATACACGTGGACATCGTGGCGCTCTGGAACCACCAAGTTTTCGGCCGCGAGTTCCAGCAGGACGCGCTCCACCCCAATACCAAAGCCGGCGGCCGGCGTGGGGCGGCCACCCAGCTGCTCGGCTAGGCCATCGTAGCGGCCGCCGCCGCCTAGGCTACTCTGCTGACCTTCGCGCTCACCATAAAACTCAAACACGGTGTGGGTGTAGTAATCGAGGCCGCGAACGAGCTGCGGGTTCAGTTCATAGGGAATTTGTAATAGATCCAGATACTCCAGTACGGCGGCAAAGTGCGCCTGGCTGGCCTCCGAGAGGTAGTTCAGGATCTGCGGAGCCGTAGCAACCACCTGCCGAGTAGCCCGCTCTTTAGAATCCAGCACGCGCAGCGGATTGGTGCTGACGCGCTTTTGGTCGATCTCGGCCAGCTTAGCGAGGTTCTCTTTCAGGAAGTCGGTGAGCGCTTGCAGGTACTTCTTGCGGTCGGTAGTATCACCCAAAGTGTTAATTTGGAGCGTAATCTTACGCAACCCCAGATGGCGATAGAACCGCAAGGCCAGCATAATAATCTGGGCATCGATGCTGGGCGACTTTTCGCCCAGCACCTCGACACCGAGCTGGTGGAACTGGCGGCGGCGACCCGCTTGAGGGCGGTCGTAACGGAACATCGGGCCCGCAATCTGGAGCTTAACTGGCTGTGGCCAGCTGGACATACCGTGCTCTATGTAAGCCCGCACCACTCCGGCGGTGGGCTCGGGACGCAGCGACAGTTGGTTATCACCCCGGTCGGTAAAGCTGTACAGCTCTTTATCGACGACATCGGTGCCGGTGCCGACCCCACGCACGAACACCCCCTGCTCTTCAAGCATAGGCGTATCAATCGGCTGGTAGCCAGCCGCGGCGGCTAGCTGCTGAAAGATATTGGTAACGTAATTAACCCCACGGCGCTCTTCTGGTAGGCTGTCCGGCATACCGCGAACGTGCTGAAACTGTTTGGCCACGTAATTCCTCTCCTAGTGTTAACAAGCTAGCACGCCAGGTTAAGCGACGCAAGCCAGGCTGCCTGAACACTAAATGTAGACGAGCCACCGCGAGCGGCACTACTGAAGGCTAATAAGGACGAGTTGAAGGCTGGTGCGGCCTTGGAACTCATTTTTCTGTAAATAGCACAAAGCGTCAACAAGCTGGCCGACTTTTAGGTTGGGGTACTTTTCGCTCAAGTTAAAGCCAATGCCGTTGTGGATGCTCCCACCCTCACCAGCCAGCTTTAGCTTAAGATGCTGCTTAGCCTTGCCTACTCCACCAATTTCGATAATCTTCAGCTTGCTGATGCCAATGGCGGGCTCGGGATTAGCGCTGCCAAAAGGCTCAAGGAGCATCATACTGTTGTATAAATCCCAACGAATGTCCGTGGGACTGTCTACGACCAAGTCGGCTTCGCGGGTTTCGGTAGTTGGCAGTTCGCTGGATACGCTTTGATAGTGCTGATTGAGCATGGTACGTAGACCATCCAGGTTTTCGCTCGGAAGAGTAAAGCCGGCGGCAAAGCTATGACCGCCAAGCCGAGTAAACAGGTCAGCCCGGGAGCGCAGGCCTTCAATCAAATTGTAGCCGCCAGAGCTGCGGCCGGAACCCTTTGCGTGACCATCGAGCTGTTGGAGAATTAGCGTGGGCTTCTGCCACTTTTCGGCGAGCTTTGAGGCAGCAATTCCCACAATGCCGTGGGGCCAGCTGCTATCGGCGAGCACGAGCACCGGATCGGTGCTGTAGGCCTCGGCCAAGGCGTCCGCCTCCTGAACAATCCTGGCTTGCTCGAGCTGGCGCTGGTGGTTCATTTCCTCTAGCTGAAAGGCCAACGCCTGTGCCTCGACCGGATCGGCGGTCAGCAAAAGCTCAAGGCTGTAGTTGGCGTGTTCCAGGCGGCCAGCGGCGTTGAGGCGTGGCCCAAACATAAAGCCTAAGTGGTAGGCTTTGAGCTCGCTGAGCTCAATACCGGCACTCTGAGCTAGCGCTACCAGGCCGACGCGTCGTGTTTTTTGCAACACTAGCAGCCCGAATTTAGCCAACACACGATTCTCCCCCACCAAGGGCATGACATCACAGACGGTTCCCAGCGCCACCAAATCGAGCAGCCATTTCTCCTGGCCGGCAGCCGGTGACCCGGTGCGCTGCTGCAACGCCCGCGCTACCGCAAAGGCCACCCCGACACCCGCTAGCTCCTTAAAGGGGTAGGTGTCACCCGGCTGCTTTGGGTTTACTACCGCCACCGCTTGGGGCAGCTCGGGAGGTGCGTCGTGATGGTCGGTAATCACCAGATCCAGGCCATGCTCGCGCGCCCAGATAGCCTCCTCTATGTTGGTAATGCCACAGTCAACCGATATCACCAAGGTTGCGCCCTGCCGCTTGAGCCCAGCTAAAGCCTGGCGATGAATACCGTAGCCCTCTGTATACCGATCGGGAATATAAGTTAGCGGCTTTAAGCCGTAGTGTTGTAACGTTTCCAGCATCAAGGTGGTAGAAACAATGCCATCAATGTCGTAGTCGCCATAAATCGCGACCGTTTCATCGGCTTTGATAGCCTTAAGAATACGATCCACAGCCTTATCCATGTCCTTCATCAGGAAGGGATCGGCTAGATCCCGGTCATAGTCGGGATGTAAAAATGCTTCAATATCAGCGCTTTCGGTAAGGCCGCGTTTGCGCAATATATCTAACACCAGCGGTGATACCGTTGTAGTATCCGCAGCCTGCTTGACCGGTGTTTGCGCCTCCATAGGGTAAGTATAACAGGATTGAGCTGATGATCAGCTGAGGCTATAAGAGCGGTGCCCAGGTGGGCGGGGCTCATCACCCCGCCCACCATTGGTGTCGTCTGGCGGATCTTCGAGGCCGTTGCTGGTTCTTGCATCGCGAGCTTGGTAAATTCCCATGCTCAAACAAACTAGAAGGACGCAGGCGGAAGATCGCCCAAGCGCAGGGGTTCTGGATACCTGGTCAATGTAGAGATAGGTCGCCGTGAACCAGAGCACTGGCTCGATCGGCACGAAGCGTTTAAAGTGGCGCCGTCCGGATTGTGTCTGAACCACGAGCCAGTCCCGCAGAACCAGCGGCTGGCACACATCAGCGTTCCATGCCACTTGGTACCCAACCAGCCAGACAAACGTGGCGAATATCATTTCGCCTATGGCGCAGAAAGCTTCTCTTTCATGCGTTAGAGCCTTTTGGTACATCTCCCACCTCAAGTCATTGGAATGGAAACGACTGGTCTAGAATAGACCCCGGCTCCGAGCGCCGTCAAGCGCGAGGTGCGACTAGTTAACGACGCGGCGCTTGGTGGCTTGGGACTTCAGCACGATGCTTTGCAACTCGCGGTAAAGCGGGAACTTCTGGTTAGCGGTATAGACGTTGGTGTTGGAGTGTTTGTGGGCTTTGACAAACCCAATCTCTTCCAGCTTCTTAAGCTCACGCTGAACATTCCCGGGATCTTCTTTGATCATCTGGGCAAGACCGCGGACGTGCGCTTTATAATCGGGGTATTTGGTGAATACCGTGATAATTTTGCGGCGCGTCTTCGATGTAATAAAAACTTCCAGCATTGTGCTAATTACAACCTCGTTTCACTAACCTACTTATGGTTATACTAGCGAACCGCCAATGTGATTGCAAATGGGTTTTAGCGATCAGCTGCCATGAACAACTATTGTATACGGGCTATGCGGTGCGCTTGGGCACGGGCCGGTTGGCGGCGCGCTTTTGGCGCCACGTGAACCACGTCACCAAAATGGGCGAGGCGTTGAAGATTGATGAGTAGGTGCCCGACGCGATCCCGACCAAAAGGGCCAGCACAAAGGTCTTGATCGACTGACCGCCGAAAAGATACAGAGCCAGCAGCGTCAGGAGTACTGTTAATGAAGTGTTAATAGACCGGGCCAGCGTTTCCTGGATACTCTTGTTGACGATGTCGACAAAATCGCCGCGCTCGCGGCGCAGGTTTTCGCGGATCCGGTCGAACACCACGATGGTGTCGTGCACCGAAAAACCGATCACCGTCAGCACCGCAGTCACAAAAAGTGAGTCAATCTCGACCTTGAAGAAGACGCCGAGTAAGGAAAATACGCCGATGAGTAGCAAAGCGTCGTGGAGCATGGCGATGATGGCGGCGACGCCAAAGTTCCACGAGTTCATGGGCGGCGGGATGTTACGAAATGCAAAAGCGATGTAGAGCACGATGGCGGCGGCGGCCAGAGCCACCGAAATCAGGGCGTTGCGTGTAATACTGGAGCTAATCGAAGGACCAACCGTCTGGAAGCTGGTCTCCTGGTGGCCCTTGGCGCCCAAATAGGCGCTGAGCCGCTGGTGGTCGGCTTGCTGAGTGGTCGCGCTGGCCTCATCACGGTAGCGAATCAGGGTGTCACCCCCACTTGCCACCACGCTGATATCCTGGAGCTTAAGCTGGCCGCCAATTCCCTGCACATCCGACTGCTGGACCTGGCCATGCACCTGGAGCTCCTGGCCGCCTTGGAAGTCGATCCCCAGCCGCAGGCCGTGCGTTAACAACGAGATCAGCCCTGGGATGATAATAATGAGCGAGATGGCGTACCAGATGCGCCGCTTGGCAATTAAGTTCATTTGGACGGCTCCTCCGCTGCCGCTGGCAGCCCATAGGCGGTCATGCGCCGCCCCCACGCCTGCCGCACCGCCAGCCGCAGGAAGGTGCGGCTTATCAATACTGAGGTAAACAGACTAATGAGCACCCCGAGCCCCAGGGTAATAGCAAAGCCACGAATGATCGGCTCGCCAAAGGCGTACAGGATGAAGCAGGTTATCAGAGTTGAGACGTTTGAGTCGCGGATTGAGGTCCAAGCCCGGTCGAAGCCGGCTTCAAGTGCCGCCACGAATGACTTGCCGGCGCGAAGCTCTTCCTTTAGCCGCTCAAAAATTAGGATGTTGGCGTCCACGGCCATACCAATACTTAAGATGAAGCCGGCGGTACCGGCCAGCGTCAGCACGATCGCATACGGCGTCAGCGTGCTGAGTTTATAGAGGCTCAAGGTTAGAAAGGTGTAAATCAGCAGCGCGCCCACCGCCAGCAGCCCAGCCAACCGATAGTACGCCACCATAAAGACCGCTACCACCGCCAAGCCGATAATACCGGCTACGAAGCTCTTGGTGATGGACTGCTGGCCGAGCGTTGGCCCCACGCTGCTCTCCTGCACCAAGCTGATAGGCACCGGCAGCGCGCCGGCATTAATCTCGTTGGCAATCTGTTGAGCCGCCTGGATACTTTGGAAGTTCCCCGAAAGCTGGGCGGTACCATCGGTGATTGGCTGCGAAACCGTGGCCGGCCCGAACACCACCTGGTTATCAAGCAGGGTGACGAGGCGCCCATTCTCCTTATTAATACGCGTAGTGAGGGCGGCAAACTTACTGACCGCCTCCCCCTTCATCTGAAGGGTGACGATGGGCTGCCCGGTTTGCGTATCGACGTTGGGATCGGCGCGGCTGACATCTTTACCGGTGAGGCCGGTGTCTATCGGCTGGGCGCTGGTATCGGTGCTGCTGGGGATCTCCAGGAAGGTCAGGTTAGCGGTGCGGCCAATCTGATTGATGGCGGAGTTCACATCTTTAACACCTGGCAGCTCTACCACCACCTGGTCCTTGCCCTGCTGAGAGGCGGTAATCTGAGAGGTACCGTTCGGATCGGCTCGCTTTTCGACCACATTGATCAGCGAGGTCATAGCTTGCGAGCGCTGGGCGGGCGGAGTTTTGCTCAAATCAGCCTGGAAGACCAGATAGGCACCACCTTGGAGGTCGAGGCCCTGCTTAACACCCAGTTTGGCATGCTTGAAGCCGATATCGTGAAGTAGGGCGGTTTCCTGGGGATAGGATAGCCAGGCCGCCACCACCGCCAGCAGTAAGATCAACCAGAATTTGACTCGCAGACTCATAAACTACCCGTTAGTGTAGCGCAGAAGCGGTATGAGGCGCAATCTGAGCGCGGCGAGCTGGCCGCCCATCACTGATACAATGAAGCCATGAAGGTGGCGACAAAACAGTATGTGCTGGTGGCCCCGCTCACCTATACCGGTGCGGCCTCGAAGGGCTTTACCTATGAGACGGAAGCACCGCTGACGCCGGGTCAGGTCGTTAAGATACCGCTCGGCCGCCGCCAAAGCCTCGGGGTGGTGACGGGTGTAACCAAGGTTAAGCCCGCGTTCGCCACCAAACCCGTTAGCGAGGTGTTGGATCTCGCGCCCCTGCCTATCCACCTCGTGGAGCTGGCGGCCTGGCTGGGTGACTACTACTACTCCAGCCCGAAAGCGGTCTGGCAGACGCTTTTGCCGGCCGGTATTACGCGCAAACGCCGGGCGCGTAAGGTTGCGGAGGAGGTCTTTACGCTGCCAAAGCAAGACCAAGCCCTTACCGCGCAGCAGCAGGCCGCCTTTGACACCATTAGCCGGGGCACCGAAACCACCTACTTGGTGCAGGGCGTGACTGGATCGGGCAAAACCCGGCTCTACCTCGAGCTAGCCGCCGCCCAGCTAGCCGCTGGCCGCTCCGCCATCATTATGATTCCGGAGATCGCGCTAACCCCGCAGCTGATTGCGTTGTTTGAGGCCAGCTTCCCCGGCCGGGTGGTGCCCTTTCATTCCGGCCTCACCGAGGCTGGCAAGCACCAGGCCTGGCAGCAGGCGCTGGAGACCCAGCGGCCGCTCGTGGTGGTCGGGCCGCGCTCAAGCTTGTTTCTGCCCCTGCCGAAACTGGGTTTGATTGTAATCGATGAGTGCCACGAAACCACCTACAAGCAAGAACAAAATCCGCGCTACCACGCTATTCCGACGGCGGCAAAGCTGGCCCATTTAACCGGCGCTAAGCTGGTACTGGGCAGTGCTACGCCGGGCATTGGCGAGGTGTATGCCGCCGAGGTGGGCCGCATTAAGTTAATTAAGTTGACCGAGCGCGTAATGGGGCGCGCGATGCCCACCGCCACGATTATCGACATGCGCGACCGAGTGCTGCGGGGTAAAAACAGCTTTCTCTCGCAGCCCTTAGTGACGGCCCTGACTGAAACGCTGGGGACGGGACGGCAATCTTTGCTTTTCATTAACCGCCGCGGCACCGCGAGCAGCCGAATCTGTAATGACTGCGGCTATGTAGCCAGCTGCCCGACCTGCCACCTCCCCCTCACGTTCCACGCGGACACCATGCAGCTGCTCTGCCATCTCTGTGGCTACCACGAAGCACCGGCAGCGGCCTGCCCGGACTGCGGCCACACCGATCTCAAGTTTCTTGGTGGTGGCACCAAGCGAATTGAAACCGAGATTGAGGCGTTGCTACCGACGGCCCGGCTGGCGCGCATCGATAAAGATAGCGCCGACCACAAAACGCTCCCCGAACTGTACCGCTCCCTGCACGCCGGCGAGATCGATATCCTGATCGGCACGCAAATGATCGCCAAGGGTCTCGACCTGCCACGGCTTGATACTGTGGGGGTGGTCAATGCCGACACCATGCTGCACATGCCCGATTTCTCCAGCGCCGAGCGCACCTTTCAGCTGATTACCCAGGTGGCGGGGCGCGCAGGGAGGGGCGATACGCCCGGCCGCGTTATTATCCAGACGCGCACGCCGGAGCATCCGGCCATTCGGGCGGCCGCAGCGAGCGATTTCTGGGGTTTTGCCGCCGGTGAGCTGGCGGGGCGGCGGCTGTTGGGCTATCCCCCTTTCCGCTATCTTCTGAAGTTGAGTGTTTCCGGCGTGACCCAAGAGGCCGCCATTGCAGCCGCTCAGGCGCTGCTTGAGGAACTGCTAACCAATCGACGAGTGCGGGTGCTTGGGCCGGCACCGGCCTTTCACGAACGCGCCGGCGGTCAGTACCGTTGGCAGCTCGCAGTGAAGGCGGCTGACCGCAGTGAGCTGGTGGCAATAGCCCGAGCTTTGCCGGTGCAGTGGACGACCGACCTCGACCCCGTAAATGTGCTCTAGGAAGTTTATTGCTGCATGAAACGTGTAAACAAAGTTACCAATGTGTTAACTTTGTTTACACGTTAGTGGTAAGAACTAGTGCGCCACCTCTGCCAGCTCGCCCCCAGCCCCAGTTTTTGCTATAGTTAAGCAAGAGAAACTATGGCAAAGCAGCAATCATCCCCCTCCCCCGAACCGACCGCCAAAGACGATATTATTGCCGTCCCGGATCCGCGCCTTAAGCAAAAAAGCCGCCGTGTCGGGCACATCGACCACTCCACCGAGGCGCTCGCCCGCCATATGATTGCGGCAACACTCGATTGGGAGCAGACCCGCGAGCACGAGTTTGGTGCGGCGCTGGCCGCGGTGCAGCTAGGGCAGAGTTACCGCGTCATTGTCATCCGCAACGATTTTGAGGATAAGGATGAGAAATCGTTTGGCGTGTTTGTGAACCCTGAAATTGTGAAGCGCGAGGGTGTTATGGAAGAGGCTATGGAGGGGTGCTTAAGCGTACCTGATGTATACGGCCAGGTACCGCGCTACCCCAAGGTCAAAGTGCGAGCCTTAAATCTGCTGGGCCAGCCCATTCGCGTTACCGCTACCGGCTTCTTGGCGCGGGTGTTGCAACACGAAATCGACCACTGCGAGGGCATTCTGTTCACCGACCGCGTGCCAAACGTTAACAAGCTCTACAAGCTGGGCGCCGATGGCCACTTTACTAAGTTCGTGCCACCGAAGCCGGCCGTCAAAGCCAGTCGCGCCCGCCTCAATTAAGGTGACAGCGTTTTTATGAAGCCACGCATTGTTTTTTTTGGTACCGGGCCGGTTAGCCTCGCCTGCCTCGAGGGCATATACGACGCTTTTGAGATTGAGGCGATTATCACCAAGCCGGATCGGGTAGCCCCCAATGGCCGTACCCACGAACACCCGGTGCGGAGCTGGGCCGAGGCGCACGCCATTGTACTCCATCAAGTTGCGAGCAAAGCGGCGCTCACAGAGCTGTTCGAGCGTCAGCAGTTTAGCAGTACAACGGGGCTGGTGGTCGATTTTGGCATGATCATACCGGAGGGGGTTATCGCGACGTTTACGAAAGGTATTATAAACAGCCACTTTTCGCTGCTGCCCCTGTTACGCGGCGCCGACCCCATCAGCTTTGCTATTTTGGAGGGACACGAGCGCACGGGGGTAAGTTTAATGAAAATTGTGGCGGAATTGGACGAGGGCGATCTGATCGCCCAAGAGCCCTACGAGCTCCCCGCGAGCGTTACGACGCCCGAGCTAACGGCGAAGCTGAGTGATATCAGTAACGCGCTCCTGCGGGAGTACCTGCCGCGCTATATAGATGGCGAGATTGAGCCGTGGCCGCAAAATGCCACCATTGCGCCCACCTACACTCGGAAGCTCAGCAAGGCCGATGGTGAGCTCGATTGGCGCAAACCAGCCGCAACGCTTGAGCGCGAGGTGCGGGCGCTTATAGGATGGCCGGGTAGCCGCACAGCCCTGTTTGACCGACCAGTAACGGTAACTGCGGCGCGTGTGGTGAGCGCGTCCGAAATACCGGAAGAAGCCGACCAAGCAATCGGCTCGGTGGTACGCGTGTGGCCCGACCGCCTCGTGGTAGCGACCGGCGAAGGCGCATTAGAAATCCTCCAGCTCACCCCCGCCGGCAAGCGGCCAATGGGCGCCGCATCCTTCTTGCGCGGCCTGCCGACAGATTGACTAGCCACTATATTTAGTGTAGTATAGAAGATTATCTATGAAAAATATTCGCAAACTTTACTCCTATATTGCCGACGAACGTAACCGTTTGATCTGGACCGCCATTATTAGCACCTTGCTGGGGCTGACCGGTATCGTCACGCCGCTGCTATTCCGCTACGTTATTGATCAGCTGACGAACTTGGCGGCTGGACATGCCGGCCATCATATCGGTACCACCATCGGGGTCGCCGTTGGTATTTTGGTGGTGCTGCAGCTGCTCAACAGTTTGTTTGGGTTCGTGCAGGAGCGGCTGAGCGATCGCCTCTATCTTGATATGTTAATTAAATTAACCCGGCGCATTTTTGAGCACATGATGAAGCTTTCGATCGACTTTTACGAGCAGACCAAGGTTGGCGAAACCATGACAAAAGTCCAGAACTCAACCTTTGAGTTTACCGGATGGCTACAGAATCTCACTGAGAGCACCTTGAGCCAGATTATCCAGCTGATTTTGGCGGTTGGGCTGCTTTGGTACATTAGCCCGTTGATTGGGCCGGTGGTACTGCTGTTTGTGGTAGCGGGAGTGGTGGTCCAGGTGGTGCGCATCAGCAAAGTGCGGCCGCTGCGCCGCGCTACGCGCTACCAGTTTGAGCTGGCCGGCGGTCATCTTAATGAAACCATAACCCACATTTCGACGATCCGCAGTACGGTGGCCGCGGCGGTGCCGATCGGCAAGAATGACGTGTTACTAGCGGAGGCGCGCCGGCTCAACCTACATCAGAACAACGTGGAGCAGTTCGCCAACCTCGGCCGCTCATTGGTTAATGATCTGGCAATTATTGCGGCGGTGATTATCGTAGCCTGGCAGAGTTTGCACCACGAGGCAACCGCCGGTGACGTGGTGGCAGTGGCGTTGTACCTGCAGCAGATCACTAGCTCAGTGGGACCGTTGGGCCGCTTAATTGTCAATACGAGCCAGGTAGAGACCTCGGTGGAGCGGATTATTGAGCTACTCGAGACCAAGCCAACCGTCACCGACGCGCCCGATGCCGTCGCACTCGATGAGCTACGCAGCCTGGAGTTCCGCAACGTCTCCTTCTCCTACCCTGGCAAGAAGCGCAAGGTGCTCAGTAACATTAGCTTTCGTCTTGAAAGCGGCCAGACGCTAGCGCTGGTGGGGCCGAGCGGTACCGGCAAGACGACGATCACCAAATTAATGCTGCGCTTTTATGAGCCGAGCGATGGTGAAATTTTCATTAATGAACAACCGATCCAGCGCTTCACCGCCGAATCAATCCGTGAGCATATTGGCATGGTAATGCAGGATGTGGCGCTGTTTAACGACACCGTCAGCGCCAATTTGCAGCTGGCCCGCCCAGACGCCACCGCCGCAGAGGTGAAGGCGGCCGCTAGCCAAGCCCACGCCAACATATTTATCGACAAACTGCCGGAAAAATACGACACGCTGGTTGGTGAGCGCGGCGTGAAGCTGAGCGGCGGCGAGAAGCAACGCGTGGCGGTGGCGCGGGCCATTTTGAAGGATCCTGACTTAATTGTGCTCGATGAGGCGACCTCGGCACTCGATAGCGAGTCCGAACGCCACGTGCAGGCGGGCTTGCAGCGCTTGATGCGCGACCGCACCGCCGTCATCATCGCTCACCGCCTGAGTACGGTGATGCGCGCCGACCAGATCCTCGTCCTCAAAAACGGCAAGCTGGTGGAGAGCGGCACCCATAGCGAGCTGGCCGAGATTGAGGGCGGCCTGTATGCTCATTTATTTAAGCTGCAGACGGAAGGATTTGTTGAGGTTTAATGAACTCAACAAATATTGACTTTTAAGTATAAAATTGCTATCGTAACATATGCCTTCGGGCACTGAGGGTTGCATCTGCAGCTCTTTTTATAATTCCGTACTTCACAAAAAGGCTGGTAACGCATGCATATCACCACTGCAGAGGCGGTTGTAGTGATGGTGGTAGCGCTCGCGACCATCTTGCTCGGCTCCCTCATGATCTATGACGCCGCTGGCGCTGCCTATAGGCTCAAGTCACTGGGCTCGCAGATCTTCAATGTTAGCTTCTGTATCGCAGCGGGGCTGGCTTTGACGCTGGCGCTCATCACTAGTGAAGATGAAAGTGGCATACTGACCTTCACCGTAACGTCCGTAGGTTGGTTGATGCTGGTACCGGCCTACTACGCAAGCATCGACTCGATCGAGAAGGCCGCAACGGTAGCCAAAGGGAAGATTAAGGAGTCACGCTACCGGCGGCTACGAGTTGTCCAGCTGGCCGTTACGGCAGCAAGCGTCATCTTTGGCGCAGCCCTCATGGGTCTCATGCCTATTTGAAAGAAGTACGGTACCCGCGACCTTCACAGTCGCGGGGAACCCGCATTAATTCATTGACTTTAAACGCTAAATAATGTATAAAGTAATAGCTTGCTACCGGTAAGCGCTTGAGGGTCCACGTAGGTGGACTTTCTTTTTACAAACTGTCCTCGCACCGGCCAACGCCGGAGAAAGGAGCGCTGTGATGCGTTCCCGTAATTTCCGCGGTCTCGGCCGCACACGCAGGATCAGCAGCACCGCCGCCATGATCGTAGTCGCTCTGCTCATAGCGCCAGGGACGGCGCTGGCGAGCAGCCACTCCAGCTTCCACCCAACCATCGACATCCCTCAGCTCCTTGGGGTTGTACTGTTCATCGTCGGGATCGTGAGCCTGATACAACTGGTGCGCTACGCCCACTCAAGTACAAGCCAGGAAAAAGGCTGGCTCCTAGGAGTGATCGTCGTCCTGGGCCTCGTACTCGGCCTCGTTCTGATGCACGCCTTTGGCCTCCCCTCCTTCAGCCTGCGCAAACCCTAACTGTGAGGACAGACACCCGCGACCATCTGGTCGCGGGTGTCGCCCGTCTGCACTTATAAAACTCAGCTATGAAGCTGGAGACTGCTCGTCAACTTTAGCCGCGACTTGCTGCACATCGCTAATAAACTCCTGCTTGGCCCGATCAATCTCTGCCTGCATCAGCTCGTTGTAGCTAGGATAGATCTCTTCCACATAGGCCACCGCCGCATCATCGCCGGACTTTTGGAGTAGCTCATCAAAGTAAGCTAACTGCTCTTCATCCAGCTCCTCGCTGAGCTTTACCGCAATGCGGCTCTGAATTAGCTCCGATAGCTTCATAATAATTTCGGCGCGCTCTTCTTCGGTGGCACTACCAAAGCCAATGTTTTGAAAGAACCGATCATCAAACTGCATACTATTTCCTCCTCGCTAATTCTAATCCAAGCTGTAGCATTTTCTTAGTTGTGTGCCAGTGATAGCCACCCTCAGTAAGAGTTTTGGTAGTGTGCTTAGCGACAAAGTTATCAAACAGCTCTCGCTGCGCGGGATTAAGATGGCTAACCTCCGCGATACCGCCCCCTAAACGATGGGCTACCTGATGCACGCTCTCACCTGGACGAATCTGGTTGGTCAGAAAATCAGGATAGTGGCCCGGTGTGTGGAGTGCGCCAGGGTGCGTAGCGTGAATTTCCGGCAATGAGCCATCATGACGATGCTCCAAGAGAGTCCTAGCAGCTTTATGACCATGCCTAACCACCGTATGAGCGTGGCCAGCATGCTCGTGTGCCTCACTAAGCAAACCACCCGTAACCGCCCCTGCGATACCCAGCGCGGCACCCACTATACCCGCTACAGCTACCCGGCGGCGGTTAATACGTTTATCATACTGCAAGCGCTGCCGTTCCGCCAACAGCTGCGCCGATACTCGAGCGTCCAACACCTGCATCGTGCCATCGATAAAGTTTCTGCCCCGATGCGTCTCGGCCTTAGCCTGTAGCTCAGATAGTATATCCTTCCGCTCGGCTTTCTGGAGAGCCTTCAAAGTGAGCTCATCTGCCTCCTGTTGCTTTTCGGAGCGACCCAGCTGGGCTTCTGGCGAGAGCAAGGCGGCCATACGGCGAATGCGCTCCTCGGAGGTCATCCCCTCTGCCGCCGCCTTAGCCTCTTCTTTGGTCTTACCAATAGAAGCTAAGTTACCCTCTTGGCCAGGGTTCGTAAACGTTTCACCCTGACGGCGATTAAATCTGTTAGCAGCCAGCTCCTGGCCGGCCTTGGTCCCCATATAACCACCAACGCCGGCCATTACCGCTCTTGCGGCTAGAACACCTGCCGCCACCCCGCCATAGCCGAGTGCAGCAGTGCCGCCACTCGCGAGTATTAATCCAATGCCGATGACCCGTCGGGTTTTGGGATGTTCCTTCCAGGCCCTAACAAACTTTTCCTTCAAACGGCCAAGCTTGGTCTCTGGATTGGCCTTAGCCTCTACCTCCGCCTGTTGGCGCTTGATTTGCTCTTGCATGATGCGGTTAGCAACATACTTATGAACCGCTTCTTGTTTTTCGCCGGCGGGTGCATCTGCACGAATCTGCTCAGCTTTGCCGGCGGTTTTTGTGATAAGGGCACTGAGGTAGTAGTCTTCGGTGGGTGTCGAGGTCTCAAGCGTCTCTTCAACACCCAGGATGTTCTCAGTGTCACGCAAACGAGTACGCTCGCTGGCACGCTCAGACCCGATAGTCTCACGCGCCTCTTTTAGAGTGAACGCCGGCGTAAAGGTTGCCTCTCCTCCATCCGGACCGCCGCTTTCTGGTGACGCCATGCTAAAAGCCCTATTACTTGATTACTTTATAGCATAAGCGCTCTTAGCTGTACAGTTATAATCAGATGTGGAAATACGGGTGACCCCGGGGCACATGGCCCCGGGGCTTGATACTGTCACCCTGAGATGAGCTACATAGACCACCAATGGGCCTTCTTGCCCTTCTTCTTTTTCTTGTCCTTTTTCTTCGTGGCTTTTTTGAGCTCCTTCGACTTGGCCTCGAGCTCCTTCTTGAGCGCTAGCTCAGTCGGGGTCACGATGATCACTTTGGGCTCTTTGTCGGACTTCTTCTTGCCCTTCTTGGCTTTCTTGTCGTCCTCGTCCTCGTCCTCGTCATCGATCTCGATGACCTGGGCCTTCTTGCCCTTGCCCTTGATGCGGACGCCGGTGATGCCAGAGGCAAGCTCTTCAGCTTCCTTCTGGATCTCCTTGTCTTCTGCCTTCTGTTTCTGCTCATCGCGTTTGGCAATGAGCTTGGCTCCCTGCTTGATGGTTGCTTTAGCAACCGCCGCGATCCTGTCCAGCTCCTTTTCGGAGTCGGACTTGGGGGCGCTATTCCGAAGGTCTTTGACCTCGTTACCAAGGTCATCCACCTTGCCAACAAGCTGCCGAAGAAGCTCGCTGTCGGTCTTGTCACCACCGGCGTCGCCGCCAGTTTCATCTGCACCTGGAGCAGCCATGCTGTCCTCCTCGCGCCTAGGGCGCTGGTTGTGGGGGTCATTTGGGGCCGGATTAGGGGCTCTATCCTGCAGAGCCTTTACAACCCGTTCCTTCAACTCAAGCGAGATTGGCGTGCGCGGTCGGATAGCAGTGATCCCAAGAATCTCTCCGATTTCTGACAACGAGATGTTGAGCTCACTTGCTACAGCGTTAGCGTACTGAGACGGGCACATTGAGCCTCCTCTAGATGTACTGAAGTCGCCCGGTAGCCGGCGTCGCTTTACTACAACGCCGTTAGGCACTCAGTCTCTTAGGAGACTTTGGTTGGTTGACAGTATCGTAGGCTACGTATAGCCCACACCTGATTACAATGGATTTTCAAGGTAACCGACGCTTAAGCTCACCTCTCACTACAAGGGCGTAGGTAATGCATCAATTTAGCATAAAAACGTTAAAAAGTCAATGGTTATTCAGATTGAGGAGCCTACAATCCCCGGATTAGCCGGGTCATGCGGTCGGCGTACGCGCCGCCAATGTCTTGCTCGAGCGCCAAGCGTGGCACGAACTTGGTGGTGAGCTGGCGCGCGACGGCATCTTGGAGGTGCTCACGGGCATCGAGCGCCACCTGAAAGAGCTTGGCGACCCGGGTGTCGTCGTTGCCGGGAGCCAGCACGCCAATCCAGATGGTGGCGTGGCGCAGATCGGGCGACACATCAACCCCCGTAACCGTGAGACGAGCGGCGCCCGGCAGCTGGGCGAGCTCGGCCGCCACAATCTGCTGAACCAGGCTGGAAACTTTTTGGGTGCGCTGAGACATTGATGTATGCCGCTACAGCGTCCGGCGGCGCTCCTCGGTCTGGTAAAACTGCAGCGTGTCGCCCACCTGAATCCCGTTTGAGGTCGTAATATTTAGACCGCACTGCTCGCCCTCGACCGCTTCGCTCACCCTGTTCTGCTCCTTTTGGACGCTGCCGACGGTGCCGGCGCCAATGGCCTCGCCGCCGCGCACAATCCGCACCGGCACGCCCGAAATGGCCTTACCGCTGGTAACCTCGCCGCCGCAAATCACCGCCGTACGGGTGGTCTTAAAGACGCCGAGAATTTTCAGTTCGCCAATGGCGGTCTCCACCACCTCTGGCTTCAACATGCCTTCGAGGCCGTGGCGCATATCATCAAGCAGTTCGTAAATAACCTTATAGAGACGAATTTGGACCTTTTCGCGGTTGGCCAGCTGCTTTACGGCCGAACCAAGCGAGATATTAAACCCGAGCACAATTGCGCCGGCAGTGGCAGCAAAGTTGACGTCCGACTCGCTAACATCCC
>JASLFZ010000003.1 GCA_030150485.1 Candidatus Saccharimonadales bacterium
GGCACCGGCTGGCGGTAGTATTTGTGGATGCGGGAAGCGGTCAGCTGCGAAATGGCAACCCAGCGATCCACCCGCGCCGCGCTGTAGTAGTCCCACAGCCGCAGTCGCGAGGTCATAAGGTGGATGGCCGCTCGTCGCAGCGGCCCTACGCGCTGCTCGTTGACGTATGTGGGCCAGTAATCCCACACAAAGCGCATTGGCGAAAAGCAGTAGCACAAATGCAGCGTCTCCGGTGCGGTAATAACGCCCTTAGCCCAGGCGCTTGAGGTCGAAATCACCAGGTCATACTCACTTAAATCGAACTGCTCCACCGCGGCTGGGATGAGGGGCAGCAGATAACGCGGGCGGTGTCGCAAAAAACTGGGGAGGCGCTGCAGCGTGGAGGTGCGAACCCGCGCTGGGTCAATGGCGCTGCCACAAACTGCAGGATCATACAACAATGTGTAGATGGGCGCCTCGGGGTACATGGCCGCGAGCGTCAGCAGGACATTTTCGCCACCACCAAACTTGGTGTTGAGCCAGTCGTGCACCAGTGCTACTTTCATGCTGGCACTCCAATAGCCACGCCGGCGGCGGTCCAGAATATCAGAGCGGTGGAGCTATCTGTCCAGCCCTGTAGAAAAATATTGACGACCGATATGCCAACCAAGGCGGCAAGTACGGGAGCGGCCAGGGCGGGATCCGGCGCTCGCGCCAGCCGCCATCCGAGGGCCAGCTCAATGGCCGTAAACAAGAGCAGTCCTATCACACCGGTCTCAATGGCAATTTGCAGATAGTAGTTTTCGGGGATCAATGGCGTGGCGCTGTGGAAGGAGGCGGGCCCGGCACTCCCTAACCCCAGACCAAATGGATGGTGCTTGACCACCTTAACGCCGTACTGGGTCGCGAGCGCATGTTCATCGGTGGAGGCGTTAATACCGGTACTTTGAACGGTTTCGTGAAACACGTAGTACTGCAACGTTTTGTTATGAGTTAGGCCGACGGTGGCGGCCTGAAGCACTACCGCTGCCACGAGCACTGCCAGCAGAAGCAGCGGCAATCGCCAGCTACGCCGCACCCGCACGGCGAGCAGCACCGCTGCCGCCACGCCGGCTCCCAGTAAAGCGCTGCGTGAGTAGGTGTGCCACAGCACGATCAACCCGGCCGCTAAGTACAGCGGCTGCCACCAGCGCGGCTTGGTAATGAACCGCCAGCCTACCAGGCATAGCGGCAGGATCAAGAAGCTGCCGAGCTGGTTGGGGCCACCGAGGGTAGAAAGGATGCGGATCGCTGGGATCGCCGGATCTACCCGCAGGAACGGCTGAATCGTAGCGGCGTTGTAGCCAAAGTGGGCCAGCCACGCTGTCGGCAACAGGTATATTTGCAGCAGCCCAAACGCAATTACGGCGCCAGAGCTTATTGTGATGACTCGCCCGAGGCGCCGAACCAGTGCCGTGTCGCTCACGAGCAATCCCAATAGCAGGGCAAGCAGGAACTCCATATCGGTCTTAACGCCAAATGCGGTCACCGTTCGGCTTTGATGGTGGAACAACGACACCGCCAGCCCCACTACCGCAAAAGCCACCGTGGCGTAGGTTATGGGGTTGCGCCAACTATGCCAGCGCTCTGGCTCGCGGCGCAGCAAAGCTAAGCCGAGCGCCGCCAAAACCAGTAGTAGTAGCTCCTTCCAACTTTGCCAGATCGTTTCATGACCGAACAGGTGGCCGAGCCACACACTTAAAAAGGCGTGGAACGGCATCAAGGCGACCAGGGCTACGAGACCACCCTGGATCCATCGTACGTAGCGCTGGGTTAGGACGTCGGCGCGCTCGCCGGTAGGGACGCTCACTTTATTCCCGCCAAGCTACGCTTGTACTCGTCGAGGTTTTCCAGGGCAATCCCCGCGCCTTTAACCACGCACAGCTGAGCCTCGGCGGCTACGACACAGGGTACGCCAGTAATATTGGTGAGGAGCTTATCAAGATTGCCGAGCTGCGCGCTGCCGCCGGTTAAGATCATGCCGCGATCGATAATATCGCTGGAAAGCTCTGGCGGGGTTTTTTCGAGTACGGTGCGGATTGCCAGAATAATCTTCTCAAGCTCGTCGGCCATGGCGTGGGTGGTTTCATTTGAGGAAATGCTGACCGTTTTCGGCAGCCCCGCTACCACGTCGCGGCCGCGGATCTCCATCGTAACGTCTTTCGGTAAAATTAACGCGCTGCCGAGCTCACGCTTAATCTGCTCGGCGGTTTGGGCACCAATCGCAAGCCCATGTGAGCGCCGCACTCCTTCGGCAATGGCGGCGTCGAGCCGGTTGCCGCCGACGCGCACCGAGTGCTGCGCCACCACCCCACCCAGCGAGATAATGGCGATCTCGGTTGTGCCACCACCAATGTTCACCACCATGTTACCAGCCGCCGAGGCGATCGGCACGTTAGCGCCCAGCGCCGCCGCCACCGGCTCACGGATAATATAGGCGGCTCGGGCACCCGCCGCTAGCGTTGCATCAACCACCGCGCGGCGCTCAGTGCTGGTGGCGCCGGCCGGTACGGTAATCATAATGTCGGGCCGCGTCAAGCGAAAACCACCAAGCACCTTACTAATATAGTGACGAATCATGGCCTGAGCGACGCGGTAGTCGGCGATCACGCCGTCCTTCAGTGGGTAGGACGCCACGATGGTATCGGGTGTGCGGCCGAGCATCTCTTTGGCATCGGCGCCGATCGCCATCACCGTGTTATCGGAGGTGCTGATGGCTACCACGCTCGGCTCATTGATGACAATGCCCTGCCTTGGCTCGAAGACCAGAATGTTGGCCGTACCTAAATCAATCGCTAATTTTTTACCAAACATAACTGTAATTATTATACCTGCTTTACGGATAGGCGGCCACCAGCTAGCCGCTGGCGTAAACCCACGCCGTGCCGTATAGTACATGCGGTATGATTCGTCGTAGCATGCAATTTTTAGGATACGCTTTGGTGGCCGCCGTAATTTTGGGTGGCACGGTACTCTTGATTGCTTACGGCAATGGCGACAGTTACGATTTTAAAACCGGCCAGCTGATTCACCGCGGCCTTATTATCGTGGGTACCACTCCCAGCGGCGCGGATATTAGCGTGAACGGCAAAGACATCCATAAAAAAACCACTTACCAGCAGAACTTTAGGCGGGGCTGGTATACCTTTGTGTTAACCAAAACCGGCTACCAAACCTGGACGCGCCGCATTCAATCGATCCCCTCGGCCGCCTCGCTGGTGCAGTACGTTTTGCTGCTGCCGGAGCACCTGCCCGCTACCGCTCTTGCGACGCGGCCGGCGCTCAACCAGTTTACGGCTAGCCCCGACCATCACCACATCGCTTTTGTGGTGCCTTCGGGAGACGACGCCGGGCTGTGGTCGATCGATACCAGCAGCAACCAGCAAACCAAGCTGTATGGCAGTGCGGCGGCCACCGATACAACGCCGGCCGAATCGCTTGCTATATTGGCGTGGTCGAACGATAACAGTCATATTTTAATAAGAAGCCAGGCGGGCGCCACGACCTCGCTGCTGATTGTGCCTGCTAGTGGTAGTGGCCAGGCCGTTAACCTTACCAGCAGCCTGGGGGTCGCGGCGGGCACGCCAACTTTCAGCAGCTCAAACTGGCAACAGCTTTACTGGCAAAGCCCCGATGGCCTCCGCCGCATTGATGTTAGTAGCCCCAGTGTTTCAGCAGTACTCGCGAGCCACGTCGCCGCCTACACGCTCGATGGCAGTCGGTTGCTCTACGTCGACAACACGCCGGGCAAAGCGGCCTCGCTTTGGTCGCTGAGCGGCGGCGGCCCCGCCCAGCAGCTCATTTCCAAGCTTCCCGCCAGTAGCTCTTACCAGATCACCTTTGCCAGCTATTTGGGCACTCCCGAAGTTGTGGT
>JASLFZ010000015.1 GCA_030150485.1 Candidatus Saccharimonadales bacterium
GGTTGAGGATCTGAAAATAGAGGGCCGCAAACACATCCGCCATACCCAAAGGACCGGCCGAATGACCGCTCCCGGCCGCTACCAGCATCTCAATAATATCCTGACGAATTTGATTGGCCTTTTGCTCCAGCTCGGCAACGGTAGCGCTCATACCGCCACACCCACCTGTGACTGCATCGATGCATAAGCCGCCGCCGGGTCAGCCGCCGCCTGCAAAAAGTTACCAACGTATAACGTGTCTACACCGGCGCCGGTAATGAGGGCCGCATTCTGGTCATTGACCCCTCCGTCCACACTAATCTCGATATCCGGCTTAATCGCGCGGATTTGAGCCACCTTCGCTAACTGCTCCGGCTGGAACACGCCGCCGTTGTGCCCCAGCGTACCCGTAAATATAAGGACGTGGTCGCTGTGCTCAACGAGATCCTTATAGGCCTCCACCGGCGTCGTCGGCAGAAGCGCCGTCCCCGCCTTAATGCCCAGCTCGCGTAGGTGAGCCATCGCTCCTGCAATGTCACCGCTCGATTCAGCGTGGAAAATAATCAGGCTGGGCTTGAGGCTTAAAGCCGTCTCTAGCTGCGCGAGCGGCTCCTGCAACATCAAGTGCAAGTCCAGCTCGCCACCCTCAACCGGATGCAGTCGCGCCAATCCTACCGTTGTCGTATCCGCGAACCGGCCGTCACAAACATCTACGTGCACCCGCGAGCTCAATTCTTCAGCCCGAGCTAACATAGTGCCGTACTCCTCCGCGGTAGTCGCTAGTACCGTGGGGACGACGGTCGCCACTAGCCGTACAGCTCCTCGACCTGTTTAACCCGCCGGACGTGGCGCTCATCTTGCGCATACTTTTCGCTCAAAAAGCTCTCAACTATTTTCAGGGCGGTTTCGGTGTCAATAAAGTCACTAGGGAGACTTAAGACATTGGCGTGATTGTCGTGGCGGGTTTCGCGAGCCAGCGCCTCGCTCCACACCACCGCTGCTCGAATGCCATGGACCCGGTTAGCGGCCATCGCCATCCCTTCGCCACTGCGGCAGACCAGAATACCCACGGCGGTATCGTCCTCCTCACCCAGGATTTTAGCGGTTACCGCATAGGCATACTGGGGATAGTCGTCTTGCGGATCGAGCGTCTCCGCCCCGCAATCCTCCACCTCATAGCCCCGGTGCGTGAGGTGTTCACGAATCTGGTTTTTTAGCTCAAAGCCACCGTGATCGGCCCCTACGAAAACTTTCATCAGAAGGTCTTACCCACGTTAATAACACTTTCCACCAGACGATTAGAGTAACCCCATTCGTTGTCATACCAAGCCACCACCTTCACTAGGTTACCAGCCACGACGTTCGTGAGCTTTAAGTCCACAATAGCGGAGTGGCTGTTGCCGATATAATCGCTCGAAACCAGCGGTTCGTCGCTCACGGCAATGATGCCCTGCAACTCGGGACGCTGACTGGCTTTGGTTAAGGCCGCGTTCACCTCTTCAATCGTGGTGTCCTTTTTGCTCACGAAGGTAATGTCGCTCAAGCTCACCACAGGTGTGGGAACGCGAATGCTCATGCCATCAAAAATACCCTTGAGCGGCGCATAAGCTTTGGCAGCCGCCTTGCTCGCCCCGGTAGTGGTCGGCACGATGTTTTCGGCCGCGTTGCGCGCCTCGCGCAGGTCTTTGGCCGGCGCATCTTGCAGCCGCTGGCTAGCAGTATAGGAGTGGACGGTAGTCATTAACGATTTTTCCACCCCAAACGCCTTGTCGAGCACCACCATCACCGGCGTAATACAGTTGGTCGTGCAGCTGGCGTTGCTCACGATGGTGTCATCAGCCGTAATGGCGTCCTCGTTGGCGCCAATCACAAAGGTGGGCACATCGTCGCCCTTGGCTGGTGCAGAAATCACTACCCGCCTTGCCCCCGCCGTTAAGTGCTTACTGGCGTCCTCTTTTTTTGTAAAAAAGCCGGTGCTTTCAATGACAACATCGATGCCCATCTTTTTCCAAGGCAGCGCCGCGGGATCCTTTTCCGCCAGTACCCGAATTTTTTTACCATTTACGATAATGTCGGTGTCATCAAAGCTCACCTCCTGATGATAGAGGCCATAGTTGGAGTCATGCTTTAATAAATGCGCCAAGGTTTTGGTGTCGGTGAGGTCATTAACCGCCACCACCTCCAGCTCGGGATGCGCCAATGCAATTTTACAGGCGTTCCGACCGATGCGGCCAAAGCCATTGATAGCTACTTTAATTGCCATGTTTTGTTTTCACCCTTGTTTGTCGTTACTTGCTTATATCCTATAAGCATTAGGGCTTTGGTGCAAGGTCTACTACTACCAAATGCACTTATTTTTCTTGATGTCGCTTGATCGATTCCTCGAGTACCTGCCTAGCTGCCGCAGCGTCGCCCCAGCCATTAAACTCAACCGAACTACCCTTCCAGTCGTTCTTCCAGGCTTTGTACTGCTTGTAGAAGTGCTCCACCATGGGCTTAAAGTTACCGCCAAGATCGTCCACCTCGCGGATGTGCTCCATGGTGACATCCTTCGCCGCCACGCAGATGAGCTTTTCGTCGCCCTCACCATCGTCGACCATGCGCAAAACGCCGATCGGACGGCTCGGAACCACCACATTTTGCGGCACCGACTCGTCAATTACCAGCAGCACGTCGAGCGGGTCGCCATCGTCGCACAGCGTGCCAGGAACGTAACCGTAGTCGGCCGGATACTTCGCTGTAGTCCCATTGACGCGATCCAGCGTAATATACCCCGTTTCCTTATCGAGCTCGTACTTATTCTTGCCCTCGCCGCGGCGGATCTCAATAATTACGTTTACCTCTTCCGGAGCGTTTTTGCCCACACCGACTTCTGCCATCTGAAACCTCGATTATTGCTGATTTTTAGTATAGCACGCGAAACGGATGTGCCCCGGCCTAAACGGCCGGGGCACCATAGAGCCCAGAGTATTGTCCTGAGCTACCTTTGCAAACCATCCCATCCGCGCTCTACACCTACATCCCCTCCTTACGCCACCCAAGGCTTTGGAGGCGTAAGGGGGCTTAGGAGAGCCGCATGCAAGCGTACTCGCACATCAGAAGGAAGGTGCAGCTTAGACTGCGCTCGATTGGTATACGCACCCTTTTGCCTCTTTGCGCCCGGTGGTGTGCTGGTCATACCGGCCGGATCACTCCAGCGCTCTCCGAGGATCTTCACGCTGCCAAACTGACTTAGCGCTTGGGCGTCCGATATAAGGTGCTGAATGGTGGTTGCAACGGTGAATACCGTATGCCCACTTTTAGCGCCGCCGATCCACGTGTCTGCAGGCACCTGTAGGGTTGGGCGTTCCAGGCAGCGATTCAACTCGACCAGCGTCTCGCGGCTATCGGTCTTAATCCTAACGCGCAAACGAACCCTACTGCTGCTCCCCTGCGGCAGGCCAACTCGGCCGAGACCATCGACCTCCTCCAGCGGAACAGGGCACCGTGATGCGTCTATCGTCGTCATGTCTCCGACCCTCCTCGATGAGTGGATTGTATGTATGGTGCTATGTGGTCGGGATGCTCACCTTTAGGGATTGCATCCCGGTAAAAATAAAACTGACCTCTTTCGAGGCCAGCCGCACATTTGTTAAATGATTACTTCGACCTCAGACGCTACCACCGGGCAGCAAGACATACGCAAACCGGTTGCGGGCCATCTGCCAAAAGTAAGAAACCTGAGTTGCCATGACTGCTATGGTACGCCGCTCTATTATAGCTGTCAACGGGGTTTGACAGCGGCCTATGCTTGGTTAACCGCGTAGCTCGGCAGGGCGTGGTTAGGATCAAGGTACTGGCGAATTGAGAGGGCCGCCGAAACCCCCTCTCCCACCGCCGAGGCCACCTGCCCCACCGATCCCACTACCACATCGCCGGCCGCGAACACGCCCGGCACGTTAGTGGAAAAGGCGTGGTCGACGTGCACAAAGCCCCGGTCATCCAACTTGACGGTATCTTCCAGCCAGTCGGTGTTAGGCAGCAGGCCAATAAAGATAAATAACCCATCGCCGGTAATCTCGCCGGCCTTTTGGGTTTCATTGTTAATGGTTTTTACGCCGGTAAACATACCCTCACCCACCACCTCCACGGCCTTGGTATTGAAGTGCACATCTACATTTGGATGCTTCTGCATCTGCTCAATTAAGACCTCCGAGCCCTTAAACTTGGGCCCGCGCACCAAAATGGTCAGCTTTTTGGCAAACTTGGTCAGAAACAGTCCCTCCTGCAGCATGGTATTTCCGCCGCCAACGGCAATAATATGGGCATCGCGGTAGAGCGGCCCATCGCAGGTGGCGCAGTAGTGGACGCCCCGGCCCTCAAGCTCTTTTTCCCCCGGAATATCCAGCTTGCGATAAAGCGAGCCGGTCGCGATCAAAACGCTTTTGGCCGCTAGCTGGCCCGCCGAGGTCTCCAGTAGCACCGTATCTTCCTCCCGACGCAGCGCCTGCACCCACACGCCGGTGCGGACCTCCGCGCCAAACCGCTCTGCCTGCTTCTGCATTGCCTCACCAAGCTCCATCCCGCCAATGCCCTCCGGAAAACCCGGATAATTATCGACGCGCTCGGTGGTGGCGATCATGCCGCCAACGATACCCCCATCCACCACCAGCGTACTGAGATCCTCTCGCGCCGTATACACCGCCGCCGAGAGCCCGGTGGGCCCAGCTCCCACCACGATCACATCATAAATAGTGGACATTTCTGCCACCTACAGCCCCAACGCCGCAGCGATCCTGGGCTGGTCGAAGCCCACAATTCGCTCCTCGTCATCATCTGTCTTGATAACGGTAAAGGGTACTCCCATCTGTCCGCTCAACTTGATCATCTCACGGGCGGCGTCGGCGTCTACATCGACCGCTACCTCTTCAAAGGCAATATCGTGCTGTTTTAAGAACTCTTTTTCCGCGTGGCAGTAAGCACAGGTAGCGGTAGTGTACATTTTTACTTTTGGCGTTGCCATATACTGTTCTCCTCTACCTTTTATTATACCGTAGCTGTCTAGAGCGAACCGAGGAGATGCCCGGCGGTCTTAGTGACCGGTGCAACTACTTTGGCAACCGGCTGCACCACTTGCGTGACTGGCTGGGTGACGGTTTGGACGGTCTGCGTTACCGGCGCCACCGCCTGGCCAACTCCCGGCAGGAGCTGCGCAGGTTCTGAGGTTGGCGCACCACCCAAACCGCCGCCGGTAGCCCCTTTAACCAGAGTAGCGGCCGTGCCAGGGCCACGAACCAGCGCAGACGCCGTCGAAGCAGTGCTACCACTGCCACCTGAGGGGGTGGATGTCGGAGCACTGGTTGAGGTGGTAGCTGAGGTGGTCGATAGAGTCTGGGTCTTGGCAGAAGCGGCAGGCAGCATTTGGGCCGGCACACAATGGGTAGCACTAGCCTTGGGATGCATTAAAGCTTCCGCCCGCTGCACGTCATGGCTACCTAAGCCAATGATGCCAGCCGCTAGCAGCACCATAACCGTAGGGGGCAGTACCCGGCGCATAAACTGGTTCCGCAAGCTAATCGCTCGACGTATGCGCGTAACATCATCGCGTTGTAAGTAATGCTCCAAATCGCTCGGGTTAACCCGATACGTTGCCCCATTTACAAAGGAGAGCAAAACCACTGCATCACTCTCAATCCTGAAATCTGCTAACGCTTCCTGCATGCATTAATAATACCAAACTAGCCATAAAAGTTTTACACAGTTTGGTGCTAAAGTTAGTTTTTTGGCGCTTTGGAAGCGACGAAACGATCGTAAATAAACACGATCAGCGCTACTAATAGTAGTAGGTGAATGAATGCTCCCGCGACGTGCACGAGTACACCAATCAGCCACAAAATCAGCAAGATGCCTACAATAGTTAAAATCATCTTTCCTCTCCATTTATTGCCTCAATTGTACACCATTTGAGAGACCTTTTAAGCGGCGCTGTCGGGCTGCTGGGCGGGCGCAGTGGGTGCGGTAGGCGCGAGGTAGTGCTGGACCAACTCCACCATCTGGCGTGGCGTCATATCAACCTTAACGTGATAGTCGGTTGCGCCCAGCTCTTTGGCCTCCTCCACCACCCGCGGCGTATCAATATTGCTGAGCGCAATAATTTTGGTGCCGGGAAAGCGCGTGGCGGCCTTGGTTTCACGCAAAAAATCGAGTCCCGACATCCCCGGCATCAGCATGTCAAGCAGAATTACATCGGGACGCTCATTTTCAAACAGTTGCATCGCCACACTACCCTCTGGCGCTTGTAGTACCTCGAACCCAGCCTGATTCAAAGCGAATACATACGCCGTGCGGATATCGGTATCATCTTCAACGATAAGCACTTTGGCCATAATGGTTTTCAGTATAGGCCACCCCGGATGATGCCACAACCAAAAGCCACGGTATACTAGGAGTATGGCAAAGAAAATCCCCATCACCGCCCTGACCGGTTTTCTAGGATCCGGTAAAACCACCTTGCTGAATCATATTCTTGAAGATAACCACGGCCTTAAAATAGGTGTGGTAGTGAATGACTATGGCGATATCAATATCGATTCTCAGTTAGTGGCCGACCAAACTGACGCCATGCTCGAACTCACCAACGGTTGCATGTGCTGCAGTCTCGATTCACTTGAGCTCGATGAGGCCATCGGCCAGTTTGCCTATCCGGGCAGCTCAATCGACTACATCGTAATTGAGGCCAGCGGCCTGGCCGAGCCCGCTGATCTCGCCACCACACTGCGCGAAGCCACCGGCACCCGCACCAAGCTCGATAGTATCGTGGCCGTCCTCGACGCCGCCAACCTGGAGCACAACGCCGAAACTCACGCCACCGCTCTGCAACAAATTGAGTACAGTGATTTTGCGATTATCAATAAGACCGATCTCGTACCTGCCAAGAAAGTGGCAGAAATAACTACCTTAATTAAAAGTATTAACGAGCGCGCCCGCATCTTCACCGCGGTAAAGGCACAGATCGACGTGCGCCTCCTATTAGACCAGGATGTACGGCCGGATGAAGCGATCGCCGCCGACCACGCCAACCATACTCACCTCCACGAAAGCTACACTACTATCAGCTTTAGCTCCGATAAGCCACTGGATCCGCTGACCTTCCAGAACTTCGTTAACGAGCAGATTCCCGCCAGCGTTTATCGTGCTAAGGGTATCGTCAATCTGGGCAATAAGGGACACCGTCGGAAATATCTGTTCCACCTTGTTGGTAAGCGGGCCGAGCTTACCTGGACCGATTGGGGCGAGCAGACGCCGCGTACCGAGCTGGTTTTTATCGGTAAAGGCTTTGATAAGGCGGCTCTCTCTAAGCTCGTTGCAGACTGTATCGACCCCCACCCCAGCGCTCACGACCCCGAACGACAGGTTGTACTGCCCCGCCGTGAGCGTTAATTTGGTCATTCTTCCAACTTACCGATCGGCTTAGTTTGTAATTTAGACCTAAGTTATATTGCAATGAGCTATTTTTATACCCTATGCTGGTAGGTATCACTAAGGAGCTCATATGGGAGTTATTCGCAAGCTTGATGTTGCGGCCACATCGGTTTTAGTCGCCGGCGCTGCCTACGTCGCTATTTCTGGGCTGCTCGATAGCGACGACGATAAGCCCTCCATTCCTCAAATTCCTACGCCAGGGTATGCCTTATTTGGAGTAGCTGCGCTCTATGGTGCTGCCCGCCTGCTTGGCCCCAAGACTAAGCGCGACCAGCGCTTGAACCAAATTGGCGAGTGGTATGACCAAGCCGATAGCTACTACCGGCGCGCCAAAGTCTATCGCAAAGCCGCCGAAAAAATCATTCAGCAGCTGAACAAACGACGCGGCGCTGGTAAATAGCCTCTTTACAAGCCGCCCCAGAGTTCGTAGCATGTCTACAAAACGGGGTTAAAACAGTATGCAACAGGCACATAGCAAGCTTGGGCGGCTTATCATTACTATTGGTCTCTGCGTGGGGAGCGGTTTGCCGCTTTCGGCTGCAGCCGCCACATCGAGTAGCACGAACAATATGATGTGCGGCGGCGCTAGCACGCCGAGCCAGTTCGCACACAAGCTCGATCATGGCGATAGCTGCGGGCACAGCGGCACGGAGCTACGTCAGCTTTATACGCAGGTTAACGCGAACGTCACCGCGGCCAATATTATGAATGGCAATACTGTGTACGGGAGCGTCACCAAAAGTGGTGAGGTAATCGTAGACGGCAAGGTCGTCGCAACCGAGGCTATCAGTTATGGCCGCACCAACCTGGCTGGCTCGCACGCAGTCGGATCTTCCAGCGATCCACTCTATGGGCGTTCGCCCTCAGTTTCTTTTCTCAGTAGCTCTTTGCCGGCCATGGTTCACGTGGTGAATGGCCAGTTCCGCTATGCCATCGTTGAATCGTGTGGCAACCTAGTAACCGCTACGGCCAAGCTAGTCCCCGCCAAAGCGGTAACCAAGGTGATCGCTCCCGCCACCACCATTAACGTCACTCAAGTTCAGTTTCAAGCCCAAAGCCAAGCCGCACCACCCGCCCAAGTGGTCGCCACGCCAGTCGCTAAGCCAGCCGCGACGCCGGCGCTGCCGCAAACCGGCGCCACCGCCACCGGCCTCTTCGGCATGAGCCTCCTCTGTACCGCCGCTTGGTACTGGCGTCGCAGTCAGCGCGGAGTGCGTTTAGCACTGCGTCTTCCTAGTCTGTAACAATTAATACCAGCCGAAATTCAGCTCATGGGCCCAAGCTCGACTGGGAGTGCCGTAGCGGCTCGAGATATAGGAAAGCCCCCAGCTAATCTGGCCGGCCGGGCTCATATCGCTGATTTTGGAGCACGGCAGAGCTTGCGGAATTCCACAAGCGCCGCTGTGCGCATTGCGAGCCGCCGGGTTCCACTGCGATTCACGCGTCCACAGCTGCTGCAGCGCGCCCCACTGGGCCTCTCCGAAACGAGCGTCGTTCATAATGTGGCCGAGGGTTATGGCGTCACTCCCGGTGGCCTGGGCTGCCACGGCGCTCCCGTCCCCGCCGGGCAGGAGGGTAATGCCCGCACCCGCCGACTTACGCGATACGGTGGCAACCTGAGCTGCCGGCAGTGCCATCGTCAGGCCGCGCGGATTGAGCTGCTGCGCCGTCGCGAGCTGCCGGCTCGCCGAGGAAAACAATCCGCTCGCCAGCATGACAGCACAAGTCGCCACCAGCAAACGCCGGTAAGCTACAGGGTGATGAAAGCTAAATTGAGCCAGATTCATAATAATCTGGCACGGTACCATAACTAGGGGGACATAACAAGCACGAGAACAATACCCTTACCTGGTTTGATATAATGTGACCGACCTAATAAGGAGCCGCCGGATGCCCTCACCCTCCACCTCTCAGCGCTTTACCGATTTTGCCCACCAGTTTATGGCGACTCACGACAGCATCGCCGTTGATGGCGACTACTACGGCTTAGCTGGCACGACCGTCTACCACACCGCCACTCAACCGCTTGCGGGCAAGGGTCGAATTGAGGTTAACCTGGTTTCACCTGAAGCGGCCAGCCAGTTTGAGTGGACTATTGAGATCACCATTAACGATAAGCTGAGCGGCCAGTTCGTTCACCTCATTGTGCGACGCGAGGATGATGCCGTGGAGACCTACGGTAAAACGGTACTCCCTATCGATACCACCCGCGCCGACGCCATTT
The DNA here is from genome assembly GCA_030150485.1 of Candidatus Saccharimonadales bacterium. Lineage (GTDB taxonomy): Bacteria > Patescibacteriota > Saccharimonadia > UBA4664 > SCTI01 > JASLFZ01. Next base: position 9,665 of record JASLFZ010000015.1, read on the forward strand.
TTACGATCCTAGGCGAGCTTCAGTCGCCGACCGACTGAGCCACCACTGCCGCCGAGGCAGGTCTACTGCGACTCCCCGAGGAGTGAACGCGAGCGGCGCGGCGGTCAAACAACCAGTTCGTTACGCCGTATACCACCACCGCATACATAATTCCGAGCAGCGTATCGAAAACGTAGTGCTCACCCAGGTAAATAATCCCGATCCACATCGAAACCGGATACCACAGGAAGGCCAGCGCCGCCCGACCGCCAAACGCCCGCCGCACAAACAGCAGCGTAAGCATAGGATAGGCAGCATGCAGCGAGGGCACCGCTGCCACCTCGTTAGCCCCCACCTTCTGTAGAATCGACGGAAAGTCCTGCACCCCCACCGCATACCAGACTTGGTTGGCGATCTGATGTATCGGCGGAATCAGCCCGCGCATCGAGGCCATCCAGGGCGGTGCCGCTGGAAAGGCTATGTAGGTGATAAATCCGGCATAAGAAAGCAGCAAGAAACCGACCACGAACCGCCGATAATCCCCGGGTACCCGCTTCCACAGCACAATGGCCAGCAACATCGGTATCAAAAAGTGGCAGTTATACAACACGTAAAAATAGTAGTCGTACCAGGATAAGTGCCCATGGTAAAAATGCTGCTGCAGCCACACCCCCGGTACCGTGCCGTGGGTTAGCCAGCGATCAAAACTGATCATGGTCGTGTAATGCACGTGAGGTGCTAGAAAGGGCGCCAAAGGCCGCAGCGCCCCATACGCCAGTACCAGCGCCACAAAGGGGCCAATCAAAAACAGTATCATCGGGCCGAGCCCCAAAGCATACTCCCGAGCCTGCCCAAACAGTGCAAATAGCAAAAATAGCGCCACAAAGAGAAAATCGGGCGTCCAGGCTCCGCCCCAAAAAACCAACATACCCAGCACCGCCAGCGTTCCCACAACGCGCACCACAACCAGAATCGGGCGCGTTGCCCAGGCCTGGCGCAGGCGCCGCCACAGCGCCCCTGCGCTCACCTTATGACTGCCCAATCAAAATCCCCGCTGCGAAGACCAAAGCTCCGCCCACGATCACTTGCACGCATGATAGCCAAAAGTTCATATCAAAGTAACGATAACGGATGGTCGCAATTATGACCAGCTCCACCGCCACTACAAGGTAGGCTGCTATCAAGGCGGAATGGATTGAAGGCAACAAAAAAGGCAGCGTATGGAAGATCCCGCCCATGAACGTCATCAGGCCAATAATCAGTCCGCGCCGCCACGGTGATCCACGGCCGGTCAGCGTGCCGTCATCACTCAGCGCTTCCGCAAAGGCCATGCTAATACCCGCTCCAGTCGCCGCTGACAGTCCGATCACAAAGGTGACGTGGGTGCTATGTGTCGCAAACGCCGCCGCAAAAATCGGCGCTAACGTCGAGACAGAGCCATCCATAAGGCCAGCCAAACCCGGCTGGACGGTCTGCAAAACAAAATGATCGGTGTGCTGCTTTCGCGCCATATAGCTCTATCCTAGCACGCTCATACTGCCCCTCGTATTGATCGTTGATAAGGCCTGGTCGATCATCCGTAAAAATGCGAACGCCCCGCCGACCGTAAGAGCCGACAAGGTGTCCGCTTCTCGCAGTCAGCGAGGCTATTGGGGTTTACAAAGCTTAGTACGCGTTAATGCTTATGGAGGTACCATGGCAGCTGCCACTGCCATTCTTTATGCTGTTCAGCCTCCTGAGGCAGTTCCCATTTCTCAAGACCAAGGCTAGTACCCAGCAGGACCGCCACCCGACCATAGTTGATGATGTTGCCGTCCTGGTCAACGTAAGCCTTAGGGAACATAACCATGCGCCGATCCGACGGTTCAGCCGACTCGTAGAGTTCCGTAGGGTGCACACTGTGGGCTAGTGGATGGCTCAGTTTTATGTGCTCAGCGCCAAAATGAATCACTACTTGATCGTGGCCGCTGGTATAGCCATGGGCATAGGTCCGAAGCATCCACTTCGGAAAAGCCGCCGACGCACAATCAAGAACGTATGGTCGTAGCGGCGAGGTTCGCTCCTCAAACCGCATCCCAATGCCCTTGACCGGGAACTGGCACATCCGAGCTCTTTCTTGAGCTCTTTTTTCAAACGTACGTTGGGCACGCTCATACTGCTGATCCAAAGCTAGAGCAACCAACAGCGCAGTCACTCCGAAACAGAAAAAACAATTGGCCAGATGGACGAGCTAAGCACAATTAGAAGGATCCAGCCCACTCCCACCAGCCCCAGACCCAAGACAGGCAGCCCCTTCCACGGCTTCTCGGGTTTCGCTATTTCGCTTTGAGATACAACCGAATCATTAGTCACACTACTCCGCCTTTTTTGGGGATACCGGCAACCTACATCAGTTTTGTAGCCCGAGGGCTTAAGGCATTTTACGTTACTCTGTTATATAAATCTAGCGATTATTAAGAACCGCCTAGCTACAACCCTATTTACTCACCTCAACGCCGTGCCAAAACGCCACGTAGTTAGTGAAGTCGTGGCCCACCTTAGGTATTGAGCCCTCCATAGGCGCCGGATAGTACCAGGCCGCATCTTTATTGGTCTGGCCGTCTGCCACCACGTCATAGTAGCTAGCATCACCCTTCCATACGCAGTGAGTGTGATAGTCGCTGGGCTGCAGCAGCTCCTTGTTGACGGAATCGGGCGGAAAGTAGTAGTTGCCCTCGATTACAATAGTTTCATCGCTCTCGGCAATGGTCGCGCCGTTCCAAGTTGCTTTCATGGTGTACCCTCGTTCAGTTATCTCTATAATACCCCTATGAGTCAAGTTGTGCAGTTCGAAAAGGTGGTTCCCGAAGGCAAAGCCATGGGCCATTTGCGTGATGGACGCGCGGTGTTTTGCGTCGGTCCGCTTCCGGGCGAGACGGCGCGAGTGGGGCTGCGCAAGCAGAAGCGGACCTATGCCGAAGCGGTACTGCGCGATATCATGGAGCCTTCCGAAAAGCGCACCGGCAAAGCCGAAGACCATGCCATGAGCTGCTCGCCTTGGCAGGGAGTTGATTACGCCTATCAGTGCGAGCTCAAGGCGGCCATGATTACCGAGGCCATGCATCAACATCACGTCCAGCCGCCCAAACTGGAGTTTGTTGGTGCGCCGGAGCCGCTCGGCTACCGCAACCGGCTCGATTTCACCCTGGCGCGTATTGAGGGGCGCCTGCAGCTGGCCTTTCACCAGCGCGGTTCGTGGAATGAGCTTATTGGGCTACCAAATGGTTGCAAGCTGGGCAGCGCTCCCATCAACCAGGCTGCGCTGGAGCTCGTTCGAAAGCTGGAGGCGCTACCGGTGGAGATTGCGCCCGCCACGATCACCGTGCGACACGCTCCCACCACCGGCGAGCTTATGACGATCCTCACCACTACCGCCAAAGCCGATTGGAAGCACATTGTTACCAAAAAGCTGGGACACTTTATGGTTGTGCGTCCGCTGCCTGGCTCGGGTGCGCCCGGCGAGGTCAGCTACACGAGCGACGCTACCTTTATTACCGAGAGCTTAGCCGGGTGCTCCATCAGCTACCCTTATAATGCCTTTTTTCAGACCAATACCCCGGCCTTTGAAGCCGCCCTGCACCGGATTGTGCGCGCAGTTGAGCCGGGGTGGCGCGTCTTGGAGCTGTATAGCGGCGTCGGGGCTATTGGCGTGCCGCTCGCCGCCGCCGGCCACACCGTTACTGGTGTTGAAATCGTCCCGGCCGCGGTCGAGTTTGCCGAGCGCAACGCCCGGGCCAACCGGATCGATTCTTACACAGCGACCGCCATCGCCGCCGAAAAAATGGATGCTGGCCTACTCACCGATTCCGACTGCGTCATCGTCGACCCGCCGCGGGCGGGTCTGAACCCGAGAGTTACCGGTTGGATTGTCGAGGCTAAGCCGCAGAGCCTCATCTACCTTTCGTGCAACCCTGTTACCCAAGCCCGCGACCTGGCCGCGCTTCAAGAACACTACGCCATCACCTCCCTCACCGGCTTCGATTTTTACCCCGGCGCGCTCCACGTCGAGTCTCTCGCCATCTTAGAGCGTAAAGCCTAAGCCGGCGCGGTGCCACCCGCCTGCTTAATGAAACGAATAAAACTTTCAAGCTGTGGCAGTTCGCCATGCTGATGAAAAATCACCCGGCCATCAGTACCGATAGCGACGGTTGTGGTGCGTATCACGTGGATCGGCCCAATCTCAAACAAGGCATCGTACGCCCGTGCCACCCGAAACTCGGTGTCCGATAGCAGTGGCATAGTCAGCTCGGCCTTATCGGCAAAGTTGGCGTGGGACTCTTGGCGGGCGTTATTAATCCCAAACACGCTAATACGTTCCGCGTGGTACTCATCACGTAGCTGGTTGATCGAGCACAGCCGACGCTTGCAGTTGGGTGACTGATCATAGGGATAGAACTGCAGCACCACCGGCCCCTTCTTCAAAGCCTGCTCCAGGCTATGCTCTTTTCCCAGGTGATCGGTCAACGTAAAAAGCGGCGCGGCGTCGCCCACGATGAGGTTTTTACTCAACTTTAGAGCTCTTCCTGCTTGTCTCGAATAAAACCAGCCCACTGCTGAATAAAGCGCAGACTGGTTTTAAGCGGCAGCTCGATCGCCATATCTAAGAAGAAGGTTACTAGGTTGAGCCGGGAGTACTTGTCGCTCAGCCACTGGCCCACCCGAATGAAGGGGATGTAGAAAAAGTCGATAATAACGCTAATGAGGCTGCGGCGCGGCGCCACGATCTCCAGCTCGCGAGCCGATTGCAGCAAACGAAAGCCAAAGAAGCTGACCGCCGAGAGGAATACAAAGAAGATTACGCCGTTAACCGGATTGAACCCAATCATGTGCAAGATGTACACCAAAACACTAAACGAAATCAGGAAGGCGATCGCATACACGGCGTTGAAAACACCCAACAACGCCGGCGAGGACACCCGCTTTTTAATCCGGTAGCGCAGCGGTGGCTCATCATTCTGGTAGAGCATGCGCATCAGATACGACTCAATTACCTCGGTGTTGCGCTTACCCGGCGTGCGCACGCCCAACCCGATGCTCGCCATATATAGCGGCGGTACCGCTAGGTTTATGCCCAGCGGCAGCCAGGAAATCGTACCGGCCGTAATCAGGTCGTAGGGCACCTCGATGCCAACGCCGATCAGCACCTTGGTAATAAAGATAAACAACACACTGCGGATAATACCGTGGTTCAGCCGCTTGCGCGTGGCCTTATATTGCAACTGCGACTCCGCTATCACTCGAGCCATCAGCTCTGAGTGGCTCTTTAAGACGTCTTGCGGCGTACCGGTTGAAAGGAGTACCTCGCGCAGGATGCGCAGTGGTGCGGCGTATCGATTAATCAGCCGACTAATGCGGTTGGTCAGCGGGGCCTGATACAGCTTATCAATCCTTTGGTTGAGCTCTACGAAGTACTCCAGCGAGCTGCCGCCGTTCGCCCCCAAACGCGCCGCCAGCGCGTAGTAACGGATGGTCGCCATATCCGATTTAAACAGGCTGCGATGTACGGCGCAGTATAAAGCCGTCGCGTAGGTAATGTCGTCGGCCTCTTTAAAAGAGCCACGCTCAACGTGTTCGGCATAGTGGTGCTGCGCAAAATCGATATAAGCGTCGGTTTCCGCGTGCGGCATAATCTGGTGCTCAATTTCGACCGAGGCGGTTTGATAAATCCAGTTCGCCAAGTGGTCGCGCGGCACCGCGTGCGCCTGCCCGACCGCGCCCGCCAGCTTACTGTAACGCAGCGCAATCGCCTGGATATCGATCACCGCCCGACGTGGGATGGTGTCATTTTTGATGTAGCGAGCATGGGTCATCTCCGAGACCAGCTCAATGCTCAATTCGTCATACACCTCACCGCTCAAGCGTAGGTTGCGCCGCAAAAAGCGCTCGATGGCACGTCGAACGAGCAGGTGCCGTTCGCCATACT
>JASLFZ010000022.1 GCA_030150485.1 Candidatus Saccharimonadales bacterium
CGCCGAGCATCATGGCCATATCGTCCTTAAAGTCCTGCACGCTCGAAAGATGCCGATCCTCGCTCGGCAAGCTCCAAGTAAAGCCCCCGGCCGAGCCGCGCGGCACAATCGTAATCTTATGAATCGGTGCCGCGTTCTTCATGTAGTGCCCTACCAAAGCATGGCCGGCTTCGTGGTAGGCCGTAATCATCTTTTCACGGGCATTCATAATGTGGCTTTTGCGCTCAGGGCCCAACATGACTTTCTCTACGCTCATATCTAGATCATGTTGGGTGATTTTTTTGCGGTTAAACCGAGCCGCCAAAATAGCTGCCTCATTGAGCAGGTTTGCAAGATCAGCGCCGGAAAATCCGGGAGTCTTTTTAGCGATTTTGGTCATATCAACGTGGCTCTCCATAGGCTTGCCAACGGCGTGGACATCTAGGATTGATTTACGGTTATGCACATCCGGCGCATCCAGCGTTACGCGGCGATCAAAACGGCCAGGGCGCAGGAGCGCTGGGTCAAGCACGTCGGGACGGTTGGTGGCCGCCATCACAATTACGTTCGTGCCCTGCTCAAAGCCATCCATTTCGGTCAGGATCTGGTTAAGCGTTTGCTCGCGCTCATCGTGGCCGCCGCCCATACCGGTACCACGCTGGCGCCCAACCGCATCAATCTCGTCGATAAAGATAATACACGGTGAGTTCTTCTTGGCTTTAGCAAACAGATCGCGAACGCGGCTCGCACCCACACCCACAAACATCTCTACAAACTCCGAACCGGAAATACTAAAGAATGGCACGCCGGCCTCACCCGCTACCGCTCGCGCCAGCAACGTTTTGCCGGTACCGGGAGGGCCAAACAGCAAGACACCCTTCGGAATTTTCGCACCCAGCGCCTCAAACTTAGTAGGATACTTCAAAAATTCCACGACCTCGGTAAGCTCTTGCTTGGCCTCATCGGCGCCGGCCACATCCTTAAACAGCACCTTCTTCTTATCACTGCCAAACAAACGGGCTCGGCTTTTGCCAAAACTCATCGCCTGATTGCTTGAACCCTGGGCCTGGCGCATCATGAAGAAGAGGAAGGCTCCGATCAGCACAAACGGCAGGGCGTATCCGAGTGCGGCAGCAATATATCGGGCCGTGGTATCACTACTTTGGGTGGTTACATTTACTTTTTTGTAGTTGATTCCGTAGTCTGCTAACGTGGCGTTATCCTCCTTGGTGGCTACCTGCTTGGGCGCGTTCGAGTCGGTTGGCGTGGCCGTCAACTTATCCCCATTAATAGTGATGCTGCTAATTTTTCCGGAAGTCGCCTCCGTAATCAACTGTGAAAGTGACACATTTTGGGTTTTCTGCTGTGGCACCGAAGCCACCGCTAAAATGGCGAGCAGCACTAAAATACCGATCATGATCAAAAAACTGCGCGAACGTGGCTTCATATTCATCCTGATTCTCCGTCCTTTATTCCCCAATGTTGCCAAGCTAAGCGTAACCGGAATGTGGCTTTCCTAAGGGGTAAATACAATAGTCACTCTATCACGCTGGAGGCTGGCGAACAAGCTGTTTGCGAGCCTCCGCTCGCGCTGGAGGCGGCCGGTTTTAATGTCTACCGCCAGCTGAGCTACCGTACGCCTATCGAGTTCGCTCCCTGGCCGCACCGTGTTCACCATGGCAATAATTAGTTCGCTTAGCACATCGAGTCCAAGTCGCTTTGCCACTGCCAAGTCTACCTCGGCCCGCTGACCATCTACCGAAAAGAGCTCTCCGATCTGCTGGTCTACGTGAGCGTTGAGGTGGGTCGCCTCCTCAACAAGGCCGGTCATGATCTCGTGAGACCATGGCTTCATGCCCTCCAAACGCGGAATGAGCGTATGCCGCACGTAGTTACGCCGAAACTTCAGGTCATCATTGTAGGTGTCATGGCACCACTCCAGCTGACGTTCGGCGGCGTACGCCTTAAGCTCTGCCTTGCGCACGCGAGCGAGCGGCCGCATCACATCTGGTGTACGCCGAAAAGGAGATAACCCCTGACGGCCAGTGCCGCGCAGCACATTCAAAAAAACCGTCTCTTCCAGGTCATCCTGCTGGTGTGCCGTAATAACTGCCGCGGCCTGGACCGCCTGCACCTGCTGACGTAAAAACTCGTAACGGGCCGTGCGGGCGGCCGCCTCAGTGCGCTCCGTCTGGCCGCGGCCCACCACTGGCACCAACCCGTACCGTTCAATTGCCCGACGAGCAAAACCCTCATACGCATCATCGCCCGGCCAACCGTGGTTAAAGTGAGCCGCCGTCAGCTCCCACTGCTTGGCACGCGGGTGCATCATGAGGAGGTCCAGCAGCGCCACAGAGTCCACGCCCCCCGATACCGCCACAATGTATGCGCCGGGTGCTGGCCAGATGATCTTTGCGTGCCAGTTCATTAATTGATAATACCAGGGCTGGTGCCCAGGGGCCGCACTGGCCCCTGAGTCACCTAGCTAGCTTTCGCCGGAGCGAGAACCGCTTTATCCGCCAGTTGCTTACGCAAAATCAGGTCGCGGACTCTTGATTTGCTCAAAGTCGTGCCTTCACAGGCCGCCGTAATTGCCTCCTCGACCCGGCGCAGCCGACTTATCCCACTAATCTCACCCAGCTCTATGCCACGTGAGGTCAGCTCGTTCTGCAGGCGGAGGAAAACCTCCTGCTCCCTTGGAGAGAATGGTCGCATCAGCTGCTCGTGAGCATCGATAGTGGCTCGAACCACCGCCCTGCCACATCGCGACCCGAAACGTATTTGGTCGTCAATTGTTTGATGAACCGCTCCCGCGTCGAGCCAGGCAATGTCCGCGCGTTGCTCTTGCCCGAGCCGCCGCAGCGCCTCAATAATCACTCCGCACGTGCCGTCTTTCACCTCGCCGCTCAACAGGTCGTCCACTATTTGCTCTGCTGTCGGTGCCTTCAACCAATCTATTGAGTCCATCGTGCCTTCCTTTTCTCGACTGATCGGCGTGCCCTAGTTATACCTAATTAGTCGTGTTTAATCAAGCATAAATCTTGACCCCTCCCACCTTATCTGGTATCCTTTAAAGTCGTATCCGCCGCGGGGTGGAGCAGTCTGGTAGCTCGTCGGGCTCATAACCCGAAGGTCGTGGGTTCAAATCCCTCCCCCGCTACCAAAAGTGCCCGATTCGTCCGAGTCGGACATTTTTGTATAATGACAAGGCACGTATGGCTGCGTAGCTCAGTGGTAGAGCAGAGGACTCATAAGCCTTTGGTCGGTGGTTCAAATCCACCCGTAGCCACCAGCAATTATTACATTGACGCTTTTAGGACTTAGTGTCACCATAGACCATCGCTGGTAACCTCCAGCGTACCCGACCTCAAAGGAGGTAGTAATGCGTCGATTGACGCCCTTGTTCGTACTGGGCATCTTGGTTATCCTCGTAGCTGGCTGTGGTTCCTCAAGCAGTACCTCGGCCCTCCAGCCCGAAACTGGAGCAGTTCTCCTAGCGGATCAACACTGCCACCTTTCTGGGCCGAAGCATCAAATCGGTGACTGTGAAGACCCCGTTTTTTCTCACTGTTCGCTCAAGGCCAAGCTTCTCCAGCACACCAAGACCCCGCTGTTCGGTAGCGATGGCAACCAAGTTGGCACGCTGGAGCTCGTCAAGTCGCTCTCCCGCCTGCACCGCTGCCAGCACGCCTACTGGCCGCGCGTTGAAGGGATTAGTGGCGAACGTGAAGTCATCGTTGCCATCAGTCGCGCCAAGCACCCCAACCAAGCTTGGTATAGAGGGAGTGCTAAAGGGACGGGGGTGGTCTACGGCGGAGACCTTAACGGGCGCTCCTGCGTCCGAGGCCGAGCCGAGGTTCCTGGTGGTCGCATCAGCACCACCCCAAAGGTATGCGGCTAGCCGGCCCAACCTGACCGTACCAAGCGGCAAGGCTCGCTTGGTACGGTCAGCCGCTCTCGCTATTATTGGGCGTACTTGCCCTCCAAAAAATCAACCCACTGCTGCCAGTGCGAGAGCTTCGGCGCCGGCTTAGCCTTGACCGGCGTCTGGGTGGTTGTGGTGCTGCCATCGGCATGTGGCAGCAAGATCACGCCCTCGCCCGGCGCCTGCAGCCCCAGCTTGGCTCTGGCCTCTTCCTGCTTGTAGTCGTCGGTGCCGTAATACTGAATTTGATACTTTAACGTTTGATTAGCCGTTTGCAAGTTACTAATTTGCTTTTGTTCACCACTAATTTGCTGCTGCAGCTGATAGTTGTGCCGCACCGTCGTTACCAGATAGAAACCCACATACACTGCCACCAAGATGCCAAAGATACTACCAACCGGAATACGACGTAAGCGCTTCATCATTACTAGTATTGTAATATAATCGCTGATGTACCGCTTGGGGCTGTAGCTCAGCGGTTAGAGCAGTCGGCTCATAACCGATTGGTCGCTGGTTCAAATCCAGCCAGCCCCACCATGGGAAAATCACCTCTTCTGGTGATTTTTATTTTGCCCGGGCAAGCTAGGTGACCGTTATTCCACTATCAACGACAATAGCAGCTTGCTCGTTTGTGAGCATTATAACTTGGGCTAAGTGTGGCTGCATCTCGTCCTTCATTTTCTCTAGTTCGCTAGCATACTTCTCCATACCCCAGTGAGGTACGATGCCAAATTCAACTAAACCAAGCCCATCCCAGATGACTTCCGGTGCATCAGCAGGATCATCGACGTTCTCAGCGCCATGTAGCGTAGGCCCGGCAATGACCGCACCTGCACTCGTGCCACCGTATACCAGACCATTCTCAAGAGCGGTCTTTACGAGTTTGTCGAAACCTGTTTTTTGAACACGATAATTAAGGTAGAAAGTGTTGCCGCCCATTACCCATAAGAAATTATTCGAGCCAAGACTATCTTCTCTCTGCTTGCCCGAACTGGTGGCTAAATCTAGCACTGACGTCCGAAAGCCCTGTTTCTCAAAGTCTGAAACCGTACTGGCTAACTCCGTTTTCTGCCTATCTTCCGGATAGGTATCCCAAGCATTCGGCACAATAACTACAGATAGTTCGGACTTACCACCAAAGAGGCTGGCTTTTTCAGGCTCACTCGGTAATCGTATAGACGAAAGAAATAGTTTCATGGCTTTACAATCTCTAAAATCTGACTAACTGTTTCTTCTATCGTGTGGCCAGAGGTATCTAGTTTTATAAAATCGTTGAAGAACGTGTCCGTGGAGAAATGAGTATGATGCTCCCTCACAGCTTCGGCCCCCATCCTGACGTCTTCACGGCGGCCAGCATCTCTACTGGCAACTGCGTCTAGGTGAGGTAGCAACAATACTTCGTGGGTGAATGATACGTGCTTCTGTATATTCGTCCACGCAGGCTCGTCGATGTAGCCGTTGATAATAACGCTATAGCCGCTGTCCAGGAAGTTGCGGGCCAGCAGCCCGATACTGTCTCCAGCCAAGCCCCACTGGTTGAAACCCCAACCACCTGGACTATCATCTTTATAGAAGCCGCTGACGATCATGTGTTTGATGTGATCAGCATCTATGTTTATACATTGGTCGAGCTGCTTTGCTAGCTTCTCGGCTATCGTACTCTTGCCTGCGCCACTAGGGCCGGTGATTGCCAATACTATCTTAGTGTTACTGCTCATTGTTCAAGTATATGACATCTTTAGGGTATCCCCTTATACAGTAGTGATTCAGCGTAGTCCCTTAGCTACTGGGGGCTGGTACATTTCCATCATTTCAGCCTAGATGCGATTCCACTTCGTCAAACTCGCTTTCACCACTGCAATTATTACTGTTGATTTGAACTACCGCTTGGAGTAGCGCTAGATGCTGCTTCGGCAACCTGTGGCTGCTCCGCAACTACCGAAGCTGGAGTGGTGACCGGCTCCGATGGCACAGCTGGTGCTGGGACGCTTGGCTCGGGAGCGGCAACCGCCGCAGCCGCAGGAACTACTGTAGGGGCCGGCATAGCCGGTGCCGCGGGCTTGATCGGAGTAGTCGGTGAAATGGGGGTGGCGTGGGGCATCGCAAAGCCGGGCGCATCTAGCCCTGCGGGCGGAGCGGGTTGAGTAGGAGCGGGAACCACTGGTTGTTGGGGTACCACCGAAGGTGCCGCATCATTGTGATGTATCATGCCTTGGACCCCCGCCACCACGCTGCCAAGCGTGGGCATGTTTGGTCCCACCACCTCAAACTGTACGCCTAAAAAGGCCGCGATGTGCTCGCCGATCTCCTGGTTTGGCACCTTGCTGATCATACTCATGGCCCCCATCGATCGCGAACCATCGGCTATATCGATACTGGTGCCGTCCCGCATCTGGATAAGCAACTGTGTCTGCTGGGTGGTGTTGGTGTTTGAGCTACCAAGCCCAGCCACTCCAATATTAATGCCGCTTCCTGGCATACCACCGGCGTTATTATTGGCGTACTGGGTATGATACTCCGAGGTAAGCTGCATTTTAACCACATCCGTAACCTGGTAGCGCAAATCCTGTTTTTTGCGCATGGAGGCCACATTGAGAATCACTGTTCCTGCGTCTTTATCTATGGTTAGGGTACGAGCTTTGCGCGTGACCACCAAAAGTACGCTGACGAGAAAAAAGAGCACGCCAAAAATTATGGCTGGAAACGATTTCTGCGAGATGCCCACGCCAATAATGAGCAAGCCGATGAGCGCTACCATAGGCGCAGCGAACAAAGCCCCAAGCGCACTATCCTTAGCGACTAAAACGGTAGGTGATTCGGAAACTATTTTCATGGTTGTGCCTTTTTATTTTTTGGTTGGCCCAAGGCCTTTCCCTGCCAGTGTAGCATAAGCGTGTTAGAAAGCTAGCCCTCCCAGGTCTGCAAGAACTTTTGCGTCGCCTCATACCCGTTACGGTACAGCTTTTGCTGTTTATCCTTGCCAATATGAAAGTCGGTCACCTTAACGTCGTCCACATCAACAAAAATGGTGCTATCGCGGACCTCCGGGTCGCGCATCATCTCCTCTCCCTGGGCGTTGATGGAGGTGGTCACCATCGCTCGCGCCATACTTGAGAGGCCGGTGATTTCTGGGTGCAGCTCGGCCACCTCCGGCGCGAATGACAGCCGCACCCCCAACGTACGCTCGTGATAGCGGCGCAGCTCGCGGTAAATCCCAATCGGGTAGTTCATCACAATTCCCCCATCTGCGAGCAACGAGTTGCCGATGCGATACGGCTGATACAAAAACGGCAACGCCGTGGCCGCCCGCACCGCCTCCGCCACCGATTGCTTATCCGGGTCCAACCCCAATAGATGATAGTCCCACGGCAGACGCAGCAACCGGCCGTGCGTAATATCGGCCGCCATCACCACCAACCGGTAGCGCCGCTCGATAGGGAGATCCGGGGCGGGGTACCGCAGATCGCCAAAGGTTTTTATACCCTGCTCTTCAAGCAGCTCCTTAATCCAGCGGAGCAGGTTGTCGCCCGAATTGATAGCGGCGTGCCGGACCATTGAGTAGCCCTTGGTTGCATAGCCAAGCCGGCCACCGCGCTGATTATCCAGCAACGAGTTAAAATCTAGGTCGGCTAAAATCTGCCGGACACCAGAAACCGGCATACCACTCGTTGCGAGCGCTGCCATAATTGAGCCGGCCGAGCAGCCCGCCAAAATATTAAATCGATAGCCGGCATCCTCCAGGGCGGCCACCGCCCCAATCAAACCGATCCCCTTTATGCCACCGCCACCCAGCACTAAGTTAAGCGCTTGATTGTCGCGCTCGGTGAATTCGATGGGTTTGTTCTGAGACTCCATCCCCTTATTTTACACCACTCTAACCTGAAAGCCGCTCTAAATAACGCTTATGCTTTTTTTGAAATGTTGATATAATGAAATCAGAATTAAATGAGAGGGGGTGATCATTGCAAAGTCCTAGATCTAACGGGCGTCAGTACACTATCACGGAGGTGATTGCACCCTAATTCATTTGGACGCCTAGGTAGGCATCAAGACCGGCTCGTTTTGGGCCGGTCTTATTTTTCGGCCCTACTCCCAGCTAAAGACGCGGTTGGCAATCGCGTAAGCAATAATGCCCCACACCACCAAACCGAGGATATCGATACGAACCGTCCACAGCGAGGCGCCATTATTGAAAATTGAGCGCATGGCGTCACTCAGATAGGTCAGCGGCAGGTAGTTGGTGATTACCGTTAACCAGTGCGGAAAATCGTCACGGGTAAAGAAGATGCCGGAAAGAAACAGCTGCGGAAACTGAATCAAGTTGGCAAACGGCGCCGCTTGGTTTTCGTCCTTAGCCGCACCGGCGATACCAAAGCCCATTGCCAGAAACACCATAATTCCCAGCGTCACCACTACAAATAGACTCACCACGCTACCAATCAAGTGTAGATGGAAGAAGCCCACCCCGATCCCAACTAACAAGCTAATTTGCAGAATCCCAACCAGGTAGCGGGTAATGGACTGGGCGATAAGGAAGTTGCCCGGCTTGATTGGCGTGGCCTGGATGCGCCGCAGCGCTCCCGAGGTCTTAAACGAAATAAACGCAAACGCTACCGTGAAGATGCCGAGCTGCATTAACGTCATCGCCATAATGCCGGGCAAAATAAAGTCGATGTAGCCCAAGTTGTTGGTCTGCACCCCAGTAGATTTTAGCCCAATTACCTGCGAGCTGTGCGCTAACTGGTTGCTAAACTGCGTCGCCACCTGCTGCAGAATTAAGCTGGCCGTTTGGCCGCTACCCGGCTGTGCCTGGTTGTAGTAAGTCTCAACCTGGGCCGGCCTCACCTGACTGCCGTTCATCGCGCCAAAGGTCGATGGTATGACCACCTCCAGATCAACCTTACCGGTGGTTAGCTGTTTGCGCGCGTAGGTAGTATCCGAAGTCTCTGAGACCTTAAACGCCTCCACCTTCTTGACCGCCTGCAGGTAAGATTGAGAGAGCTTGGTGTGCGACTGATTGACGACCTCGAGCTTAATACTGCCGCTTCCGCTGCCATTCGAAATTAACCCAAACACGATCACCAGCACCAGCGGGATAAACAGTGAGAAGAAAACGCCCGTCGTGTTGCGGAAGTACATTTTCATCGATGCCACCGTCAAGCTCGCGAGCATGCGTAGCTTCCGGTTCTTAATGAACGGCGGCCGCTCCGGGCGGCGGCGAGCTGGCTTAAGCCGACGGCCCAGGCCGCTTCTCTGCATCACGCGTAGCAACACCACGGCCACGACTACCACAATGAGGATAATGTTACGTGTATGCATTAGTCGCGCAGCGCCTTTCCGGTGAGGTCGATAAAGACGTCTTCGAGCGTCGCCGGCACCACCTCGCGATGCGGCTTAAAGCCCCGCTTAATCAATGCTCGCTTGAGATCATTGGGCGCGTCCAGCGCGATGATCTTGCCATCATCCATAATCGCCACGCGGTGGCACAGCACCTCGGCCTCCTCCATGTAGTGGGTGGTTAGTACGATGGTGGTTCCCTTATCGCGAATGCTTTGCACCAAATCCCACAGGTTGCGGCGTGCCTGAGGGTCTAGGCCGGTCGTCGGCTCATCCAAAAACAGCACCACCGGCTGATTCACTAAAGCCGCCGCGATACTAAACCGCTGCTTCTGGCCGCCAGAGAGCTCTTTGACCTCCTCTCCTGCCTTCTCTTCCAGGTTGACCTCGCGCAGTAGCTCCATGGGGTCGGAGGTGGCGCCATACAGGTCGCGAAACAGCCGCAAGAGCTCAATAAGACTCAGGTTGCCAAAGAAGGCCGATGATTGCAGTTGCACGCCAATAATTTTCTTAACCTGGTCGGCGTGTTCGGCCACGTTAATGCCGTCTAGCGTAACCGTACCGCCGTCAATAGAGCGCAAACCCTCGATCATTTCCAGAGTAGAGGTTTTGCCTGCGCCGTTAGGGCCCAGAATACCGAACACCTCACCGCGAGCTACCTCAAAGCTAATGCCACGCACCGCTTGGTAGTCGCCATACTGCTTCTTTAGACCCTTAACTTTTAGGACTGCGTCTGCCATAAACCGCATTATACCTCGACCTCAAGTAATTCTTCAAAATTCACACCAAAAAACCGCCCCATTAGGAGCGGCTCTTGGAAAGCTGGGCGGTTTAGCCCTTCTTTAGGATCGGCAGACCGGTGCGGGGGTTCTCCACCACAATGTAGCCTTCCGGCAGGGCGTCAATGGCGCCATCTTTGACCTCACGACCAAAGAAGTAGATACGCTGAACGCGGCCACCCTTGAGCGTTACGTCACGCATGTGCAAATAATATGTCTGACCCTTCGAGTTCACGTGGGAAAATGCCACTTTATATCCTCACTTAATTACTACTGGTTCCCAGATTAAGCTAACGGTTAACTGGTTGTCAACAGGTGGGTATCTGAAAATCCTCTTTTAACAGATAGAAAATTGTCTCTCATGCCACGAAATCTCTTGTGGTTAGGGTGCGGCTCCGCTATAATTCTGCTTATAGTGCTCATGGTAATTAAGTGGAGTTTACATGGAACCTCGACGCAATAATGCTGTACCGGCCCCGTCGCCCAAAAGCGCAGTGGCACGCAGTGATAGCAACATTCTCAATACAATCTTGGTGGTGCTGCTCATCATCACATCGATCATTGCTAGCGCATACCTCATCCTGCGACTGGTGACCACCCCCGGCAACAACGGTGGTGATATTAAAAGTAAGCAGTACCAAGCACTCTTCTTGAGCAACGGGCAGGTTTACTTTGGTCACCTCAGCGCGGTAAACGGCAGCTACGTTAAGCTTTCCGATATCTACTACTTGCAGGTTCAGCAGACGGTGCAGCCCAGCTCATCAAGCTCAACTAACAACCAACAAGTTTCCTTGGCCAAGTTAGGCAATGAACTCCACGGTCCCGAGGATGAGATGTTCGTCTCACGCGACCAAGTGCTTTTCTGGGAAAACCTCAAGAACAGCGGTAAGGTTGTCCAGGCCATCCAGTCATACGAAGCCAGCCACAAATAGCCAGCCACTATTAAAAAACCTCCCAGCTGGGAGGTTTTTTAATAAACTCGCAATCCTAACGTCGCAGTAATCGTAGGTAGCTCCCCATAGCCACACCGACCAGCATAACGAGAAAGGCGATGCCGGCCGAATCCGCCGTCCAGCTCGGCGAGGTAAAGGTTTTTGTATAGGCGGCCTTAACCGGCTGGGCCACCGCTTGGGGGTTGGTGGAAGGCGTCGAGTGCGCCGCCACGTAGGCCTGCACGCAGTTAGCTTGGGTGATTGAATCAGCGTGGCCGGCACAAGCAGCTTGGGCTTGGGCATAGATCTGCCCGTTACTCGCCGGGTTCGCCGCCGACTGGGCAGCCGCAACCGCCCGGTTATAGCTTCCAGCCAAAAATAGCGTTTCCCCGGTTGCCATGTGCGTATGCGTGTAG
>JASLFZ010000035.1 GCA_030150485.1 Candidatus Saccharimonadales bacterium
CCGCTGGCTACTTGGTGTCCATCAACCTGGATCGTGGCTCCCTTGGGCGCCACGGCTATTTCTAAAAAGGTAGTTATTGGAGTGGCCGTGGCGTGCACCTCCAATAGGCAACTTAGGGCGGCAAGTCCTAGTAGCAGGAAGGGAAAGTAGAGTCGTTTATACATCTTCATTTTAGTTTATCAGGCGAGCCCGGATCGGTGGACCGCCCTTAGGATCATTATTGAGGCTATCTTGGTCTAGATCGCCAGAGCGGCTCCCTAATGAGGCGCTAGCGGAGTACGTCCCGTTTGGCTGCTTGCCAATATAAATAAATGTATGGCCGAGGCCACCTGTTCCCTGGGGGCCGCCCTCAATGACAATGTCACCAGGCTGAAGCTGGCTTAGGGCGCTTACCGGCGCGACATCATACTTTTTCCCATTGAGCGATTCGACATACTGATACTGGGTGCCGGTATCTCCTACCGGGTAGTTAGGGTCGGCCTTACTGGCTTTCATCACGGTAGAGACGAAGTGGCCACAGTCTTGAGGGCTAACGCCGGGGTTATATTGGTCCAAGGCTGCTTGGTAGGCGGGGGTAGGGGCGGGGTCGTGAGACTTGTCTGGCCAAGAAAGGTTAATGGCCTCTTGGACGATTCCCGTTGCGTCTGCGCTTACTGGTCCGCCAGCGGCAGAACAGCCTCCAGAGCTTCCTGCTGCGCCACCGCCTGACTGCATGCTCTGAATAAGCTGCACGATATCAGCACTTCCGTCATGCATGGCGCTGATCGCTGCTGCGCTTTTATCGCTACCGTTATAGTACAGGCCGATGATGTAGCGATGACCGTTAATGTTAAATACGCCAACGTTACCGGCTACGTCCGTTGTGCCCGCCCATTTATTGGCCTCATCGCTCACATTATAGTTATTGTCATTCTGGGCCGCTGAGCGCAGGGCGGCTTGAGCCACACCATAGTCGCTGCCGTTATCGACATAGAGATGATTCATGGCTGCCACTTCATCCGATATAGTGCTTTGATTCTTGCCGTCGTTACTAGGATCGTAGTAGCCCTTAACGATGGTATGGGTGTAGCCCTGGGCGCTCGCCGCTTTGGTGAAGCCCGTGGGGCCCCCAAGAGCCTTCATTAACACATTAGCGGCGGTGTTGTCGGATACACTAAGCATCTGCACTAGAGCGTCGTGTAGGGTAATTTGCGACACCCCTAAAGTGTTCGTGCCGTCATACCACAGGTCTGCGGTTACCGGCACAGTCTGGGATAGGTCTACACTGTTTTGCAGCAGCGTGTCGGCGATTACCAGTTTCATTGTTGAGGCAGGGGTGGCGGGGGGTGTATCTGCCTGATAGGTGCCAAGCGTGCCCCCATCCAGCTCCTGCACTTGAACCGACTGAAGGCCATATTTCTTCACTACGCTATCGAGCGAAATCGACGTAGACGATGGATCGGAGCTCCCTGGTGCTGGCGCAGGTGTGGACGGCTGAGATGAGGCCGAGCTAGCAAACTGATTATAGAACTGCTGTGCGTCCGATGTACGCTGAGCAATAGTAGCGCCCAGATCGGCCGGGCCCTCGTAATACTGCCCAACAATTTGGGTGGCACTAGCAACCGAGGAAACATTTTTAAGCTGTGAGTACACACTCGCATAGGAGCCCTTAAGTTCATGCATGACAAAGGCTACTTGGAGGCCGAGGTCGGTTGGGCTTTTAGCGGGATTTTGGTTGGCTGCGAACTGCTGTAAGGTGTCCCATCTGCCGCCAACGCTCCATTGTGCAATACCTCTACCTGGGCCGCCGCCAATCTGTTGTTCGCTCGGATCTACTTCGGGGGGGCCGGGGGCTTCAACCGAGAAGTTGCCAACCAAGCCGGCCGCTGCGTAAGCGTTTAGGCCATTCTTCACAAAATAGTTAAAGGCTTGCTCCGCATTAGTGGAGCCGTCTAGGGGGGTGGTGGCGCCACTGCCACCCGAGCAGCAGCCCGAGCTAGCGTCGGGTGAACTAACTGCTGGGCTGGCAGCCCCGTTCACTGGAGTAACCGGCGTGGAGTTGTCTACTGCCTGGATCGTGACCACCCCTGAGCCAGGCGTAAAACCGAGTAGCTCCGCGGTTTCCCACCATAAGTCGATATCACGTGGCTTACCGCTAACTGGTCCCCCACCTCCACCGACATCATCTTTTTCGGCAATAATGGTTTTATCGTTATAGGTTATAGCGAGCTTAGTGCCGTCAGGAAGGCCGCCGAGCGCCGTTCCGTTCCCCAGCTCTGCGTAATCGGTACGACCTGCCAGGGGTTTGCCATCATTGCCCATGCCATTGTCATCGTGAGGCGTGCGGCCGCCCTGTTGGTCATTGCTGGAGTACCACGTATTAGAGCCAGAGTCGTAGCCACCCCCATAGGTGGTTGTTCCTACCTGCTCGCCACCCGCTGGGATGTTGCCGGCAGTAGTATAGGAGTAAGTGCCCGAGGCGGTTGAGGTAGCTCCACTGCCTGTGCCGCTGCCGTTATCAATACAGGTGGTAGGATCATATAGCTCGGATCTATTGAGAAGTGAGCTCAGGTCGGTACGACCAATAGCTGCGATCTGTGTGATGCCTAAACCATTCAGGACCGCACTCATCCCGGCCATGACGAAAATGCATCTTAAAAACTTAGATGGCATGCCTTAGTTCCCACCTATCGAGTAATGATAATGGCCAGCTCCAGACGAGCACGTTTCGCCCGTTCCGTCAGAAATATTAAACTGCTTGCCAACATCGTCAGCTATGGTTGCATTAAATGGACACCCAAAGTCTACAGCAATCCCTTTGTAGTGATTTGAATCAGCGACATGGCAACCTCCCGCCAATTCATCGATAGTGAGGTTGGTTTGGGAGTTTACATCCAAGATGAACTGGAGAAGCACAGCGCTCAACGGCGTGGTTTTATTAGTTGCCGCAGTACCCCCACCAAGGCAGGTGGTACTGGTATTCGCTGGCTGACCCTGTAGGGTTTCTTGGAGGTTTTGCTCCGCGGTAGAGCCGTCGCTCTGGTTGGCGGCATTTACTACAGCCAACGTTATTTTGCCAGCGTGAGCAGCATCTAAAAGCTCTTGCGCTAATTGTTGCGCACTGCCTGAGGGGGTGGATGAACCCCCGGGGCTGCTCGTTCCAGAGCTCCCGGGGCTTGAGCCTCCGTTCGGATTTTGATCATCCTGGCTATTGTTATAAGACGTTATGTAGTTAGCGATACCAAGGTCAAGCCGGTACACGCGGAAGCGTTGGTAGGTCGTATTATTCTCATCAGTACACTCTGAATTACTCAAATATTGATTAGCATCCTGGTTAATAAGGCAGTCACGAACAAACTGATGGTAATCATCGTCATGACTATTGTTTTGGTCGGTAAGCTCGCCGCTACTATCTCCACCATTGCCAAAACCGTGGCCCCCGCAAATGTAGCCATCGTAAAGCGTTTGCCCTTTTGAGCACAGGTAGTTCATGACCCACTGCTCGTTGGCTTCAGGATCAGGGTACTTAGCGAGCAGATCGTCCGGAATTCCCATTTGGGGGACGCCCCACCCTGAGGGGTCTTCCGAGCTGCTTGCCACATTGTCGGCTTCCGCAAAAGGAGTGCCACGGGCGATGAAGGCTCCAATGCTCGCCAACTGGGTTTTGCTAAATGGCTCACTGATTACGGCGATCGCCGAATTGAATCCACTGGTTATTTGATCGGTTGAG
Organism: Candidatus Saccharimonadales bacterium; assembly: GCA_030150485.1. Taxonomy (GTDB): domain Bacteria; phylum Patescibacteriota; class Saccharimonadia; order UBA4664; family SCTI01; genus JASLFZ01. The sequence goes on from JASLFZ010000035.1 coordinate 3,710, forward strand.
GTCGGGGTGCGTAGGATCAGCGAGCTGGTGAGCGATCGGTCATAGTTGGGGCTGAAAAGCGCATAAGCGATGCCCTTTTGCTGGGCACTTTGAATGTCATCATTATCGGCTTCACTATCAAGGGTCGCGACCTGCCCCGCCGACAGCTCCTCACCGCCATTGCTCCTGGCATTGATGTTAGCGTAGTTGTCGTAGCCGGACATAGTGGCGTCGATAATATCACCCCCGGTGGCAGTGGAAATATCCAGTATCGGCTTACTGGCTGCTTGGGTGGCGGCATCTACCACTACCTTAGCGGCTTCTCCAAAGGCCAGACTTGCCGGGATGTTGGAGACGCCATCGAGCGCCGCATCCCCAGCGCTTTCGAGTGCTGCCGAGAGGCCATCGGTGGCGGCGGCCAGGATCCCCTGCAGTCCGTCAACACCAGCGATGGCAATTGGTCCCAAAACCGGATCGTTAATGACGCTGCAAACCGATCCCGGTATGGGGGTGTGACTGGCGGTACCGGCAATGCTTGCTAGCTCGCTACCGCCATTAGCACTGTACTTTGATTGATCGGTCAGCTTCGTTTTGCTACTGACAAACAGTTTTTCCCAGCCCGGCGCTTTGGCAAAGTTAGAAAGGAGCCGCATGAATACGCTCAACTGGTTGCTGTGAAGATCTCCGCGCTTTAACTGGTCGGCCGTGGAAAGGACCACAAAGGCAATGCGCATCAACTGCCCCTCACGAGCAATGTTGAGGTCCTTATTAACACTTGAGCCCAAGCTGCTAAGGCCGCAGTCTTGGACTACGAACTTTCCGCCCGGCGCTAGGGTGCCGAGCTCGGCCGTGGCGCTGGTTCCTTCGGCGTTACCGGCGTCTGCCGCTACCGCATTCCCCAGGTCGTCTTGAGCGCTTTTTTCATCGCTTGATTCGGATTCCGAGGCGCCATCGGTGTTTTCTTCGCGGCCCGTAAACTGCTGCTTTATTTTCTCCAGGATGCTGGCTTGGGTATCGGTGACCTTCTCTCTGGTGTCCTCCAAGAACTTACGCTTAATCCCCCACGCGCCATCAATGGCTCGAGCACGAATATTGAGGCGAAAGAATCCCAGTTCAGGATAGCGGTCGGAAAGCAAACCGCGGACAGCCGAGCGCCTGTCACTCAGGGAGGCGTCGCTTAGGTCATAGTGTTCGCCAGAGGCGATATCTCTAAAGCCGGTCAGCTTGCCGCTGCTCGAAAACTCCGGTTTTACATTTAGGTCACTTTCAAGGGAGTTAATCTTAACGTTGGCGTAGGCATCTTGAAGCGGGTTGCCCGTATTTTTTCTAAAGCCCTGCACCTCCCCGTTTTCGTCGATGACCGCCTTCCAGCCACTACCAACGCGCGACTGGATGGTATGCTGCATGCGCTTATCGAAGTACTGGGTAATATTTTCCTCGATGTGTACGAGCTCAAGGGGCAGACTCACTATGAAAAATATAATTGGTAGGGCTGCCATGGCCGTGGCGATTCCACCGCCAAGGAGCAAGCGTCGTCGTTTGCGCTTTTTAGCTATGCCTGCCATGGCGCTGGCAAGATTACCGCCCTCGGACGAACTAGACGATCCGCTGCCAGGCATTAAGCCACTGCCGGCCCCACTTTTCTTAGAGCGTCCGGCCGCCGCCGCATCTCCCGACGGACCCCCTGCGGTCTGCAGGTTTCCTCTTGGGGTACCGTCTCCCTCGCCGCCGCCTTGGACGGCGTTATCGCGCATACCGGCTCGTCGTTGCGCTACCTCTGCTGGATCCGCCCCTACCTTCTCTTTATCGTCGAGCTCAGAACCATAAGCAGAATTTTCGGCCTGCTCATCCTCGGGGAGTGGGTTCACCTGCTAGGCTCCGGCTTCGGCTGCCGCCTGCTGTTGTTGCCGGTAGGTTTGCGCCGCGGCCTGCGACGCCAGCTGCTGCGGGCTAGTAGTAATAAGCTGGGCCTCGGTTTGGCTAGCCAAGATGCGGATTACCACATGGTTCAGGCCGGCAAAGAACAGCCCCTCCCCTACGGGGAAGGTGGTCAGTCGCGCCTTTTCCTCGTTGGTGAGCTTGAAGGTTTCGCCCACAATGTCCACGCTCGAAGGAGCCTGCTTTAGGAGCAGCTGCAATGAACTGTTGCTGACCACCGCGCGTCCCATGCGACTGCTCAAAAAGTCGTCCACATCCTGCGAAATCGTGGTGAGTCCCAAAAAGTACTTACGCGCTCGCTTGGCGATGCTGAACATAAAGTTGGCCGAATCTTCATACTTCATTAACTGCCACGCCTCATCCACAATCAGGATACGCTTGCGCTTGTCGCTCTTCACTTTGTTCCAGATGTAGTTCAGTACAATGTACATGCCCACCGGCCGTAGCTCATCTTCCAGGTCGCGAATATTGAACACCACAAACTTGTTATAGAGATCGACGTTCGACTGCTCGCTAAAGATGCCCGCAAAGGTGCCGGTGGTGTACTTACGCAGACGTTGCGCCAAGCTCGGGCCATTGCCGCTCATCTCCGCGAGCGTCTTATAAAGATCATTCATGGTCGGCGGCGTGGCGCCATGGGTCAGCGGATCGTTGGTGATACCAGCTTTGGCGTAGGTGTTGATGAGCGCCACATCCAGGTCGGCGTCTTCGGCCGGAGTCAGTGGTACCGCCTCGCCGCCCATCATCAGTCGTAGCAAGCCGTGCAGCGTAATAATGTTCGCTCGCAGGGCGTTATCGGCGTCCTCGCTATCGAGTACACGCGGCAGGTCAAACGGGTTCAGCCGGTTCTGGCTGGCCAAGCTAAGCCGTAAGTAACTGCCCCCCACCGCGTCGCACAGGCTGCGGTACTCGTCTTCCGGGTCGACCACGATCACCTCGGTGCCGAGCATGAGGCTGCGAATTGCCTCCAGCTTAATCGCAAAGCTTTTACCGGCACCGGATTTGGCAAACACCACCATGTTGGCGTTCTCGAGGCTAAACCTGTCAAACAGTACCAGCCCATTGTTGTGGCGATTAATGCCGTAAAGCACACCTTCGTTGCGGCTGAGCTCAGCGCTGGTGAACGGAAAGCTGGTTGAAAGCGCGCCGGTGTTCATGTTGCGCGCCACCTGTAGTTGGTCGGAGGCCAGCGGCAGGGTTGAGTTGAAGGCCGGCTCCTGCTGCATGCTGGCGGTCTTGGTGTACACCAAGCTCTGGCCAAAGATTCCCTCAACCTTACGCTGGATGTTTTTGAGGTCCTCTAAACTGTCGGCGTACAGAGTTACGTACAGGCCGAACCGGAAGAACCGCTCCTCCCCTACCTGCAGCTTGTCGCGCAGCTCCTCGGCGTCCATGATGGCGGCCTCAAGTCCAGGATCACGCACCCTTCCCTTCTCTTGGTTGATGGCGTAACTTGCCTCCAGCTGTCCCACCTTGCGGCGCAAATTGTTTAGCACGACCTGGCTTTCGACCGGGTAGATATACAGGCTAAGATCAAGCACCTCGTCGAGGTTCACAATCGGGCTGAGCCAGCCGGTAAAGATCTGGCGGGGGTAACCATACACGTACAGCGTGCGAGCAAACCGGGTGCCGATGCGCACGTGGTCGCCAGTAATTTCGAGGCTTGGGGGTGCAATGAGGTCTCGCAGCGAAAGGATACCCTGCCGGTAGATCGCCTCGGCCTCGGCCTGCTCGCTGGCGCGCTGGGCCTCGGCCAGCGCGATGGGGTCATCAGCTTTTTTACGGCCAAACAAAGCCATCAGAATGGTCCCCCGCTGGCTAAATGGGTAGGGGCGTCGCCCTCCCCCTTGGTGACCGCTGCCGTCTGTAGTTGCGCCGCGTCAACCAGTTTCTGGTTTTGGGCGGTGTCTGGGTTGTAGGCCGAGTAGTAGAGGTCGATCAGCTCCTGGGTGTTCAGAGGAATGTTGCGTACGCCAATCTGCCCCAGGCCACTGCTAACGAGCTGCACCCGCTGGCTCAGCTCCTCTTTATAGGCCGCAAAGTCGGTTTCGCCGAGCGTGGTCACCGCCTGCTTTTTAAAGACGCCAGCCAAACCCGTCGCCACATTCTTACTTTTCATTGAGTTAAGCACCGGCGGGAAGTAAGGCACCACGACGTAAAACTGTTTGTCCATGATGTTGACCTCTTCAATCAGCGCCTTAATGTTGGCGATGTAATCGTCCATCAGCAGTGCCAAGAGGTCATTGTCTTGGTCGGTGCGCAGCTGTTGCAGTTTGCCGATGTAGCCATCCAAGTCAATTTTTTGCGATTTAATTAAAATCTGGATAGGAAAGTGCATGCTGTTCAAAAAGTTTTGGTAGGCATATTCAACCGAGTCGCGCTCCGAGGCACTCATCAGGTCAAAGTTAATCGCGCTCCCCATAATGACGGCGCGCAGGCTGCCGTCACGCATTACTACGACGCCATCGCGGATTTCCGCAATCAACAAGGAGTCTTGCGTACTCGGCTTGGAGGCTTTAGCGGCCTCGCCGCGGGGTGCAGGAGTGGGGGTAGGTGTAGGTGGGTTAGGCATGACGTAAGCTCACAGTCTGTCCTTCATCCAAAGGAGTGTAGTAACGGCGGGCCTGAGCGGCAATCTGCGCCACCGTTAAATCTCCTCCCTCCGTAGCTAGTTTCAGTATATCACCAGATGGGGCTGGCGTCGAAACGCTTACGCTTGGTTCGGTCGCTGGCTTTGCTTTGGCAGCCGCTATCTGGTCGGCCACGGCGGTTACCCCGGCCAGTGAGGCCGGTGCCGAGGTTGGCGTCGGAGCAGGAATTGCAGGCGAGCTCGGCGCGGTGGCTTTGGCTGGTGCCGGGGCTATTGCAGCCACCTTTTTCGTCCGCATTTTCTCCAGCGCCTCTTCACGCACACTTTGCACCGTGTTTTCGATCAAAGTGTTCAGGCCGCGGGCGGCTGAGGTTTGCCCGCTCAGGATATCATCATCCTCGCTTACTTCTGGGAGCGCAGCGGTGAGCTCGGGTGCTCCAAGTACTTCGGCGCCGATCCGATCCTGCAGGTCTACCACCGGCTGCTCGTCGGGCTCTTGCAGCTCGGGCTGCTTAACCGACCAGCCTCGCGTATCCACCAAGTCGGCCAGCTCGGCCAGCTGGCTACGTACCTGGCGGGGGTCGCGCATCGCTTCTTCTGGCTTCGGCGGCGGCGGCTGCAAACGGAACACCTCCGAGATAGGCTCTTTTTGCCATAAGCGTTTTCGGGGCCGTACAAAGAAGTCGGCGATTGCCACCACAAACGTCTCCAGCGGCTGGTCCTCACGCTGATACAGGCCGAGGCCCAGCAGCGCGAGCATTGGCGGTAGCCCCACAATGGCCCACAGTACAATCGAGAGCGCATGCAGAATCGCAAAGGTTAGCAGCCCGTAACCTACGCCAATCATGGCATAGATAAACTGCTTCATACTTAGTGGCCCAAGTATTTTGTCTTCCGCCTCGACGTTCTGTGGAACCTTATACGTACCCATACTTCCCTCTTGCTCTCATTATAACGCTAATGCTTATCTGACGCTACAGGTTACTCATTACGGCCACTCGAACCCGCCAGTGCTGCCTTGGGCGCTGTTGATCCAGTTACGGGCCTCATCAAGCGCTTGCTGGGCGCTAACCCCTCGTGCAGCGGCGTCGGCCACCACCGCATCGCGCATCTCTTCGCGTACCTGTAGGTGTGCCTTGGCGGGATCACGGCGAATATCTCGCATCACCTGGTCGACCACCTCACTACGCACCTGGCCGCCGCGGGTACCATTTTCGAACAGGTCGCGGTGCTTGAGCATCATCTTCATAACGGCGGCGCGCTTATCAGCGGCCATAAAGTTCTGGTTGCCGGTCTCGAAGTTCTGGCGCAGCGCCTCGCCGTCGAGTCCTTCAGCAAAGATCGCAGCCGCCTCGCGCGAGGTTTGGTCGTTGGTGCTGACACCGGCCGCCACCTCAAAGTTGCGGTTCGAGAAGGTCGATTTAATAGCAGTAGCATTCAGGCCCTTAATGGTTGAAAGCACGTCATCGTGACGGATCTGATCAAGCGCTGCCGAGTCCGATCGCCGCTTGTAGACCATCGGTTCGGTACCAGCATGCTTGTTGGCACCCTGGCGCATGATCGCAGCGTGGTCGCGGAGCGCACTGGTACCCACGTTGCCCCCGCCCGCTGCGGCCTCATGCACTTCGTTGAGCAACGGCAGCTTAAGGTAGTCCTTTTCGGCCATTTGCTTAAACAAAGCTTCGCGTCGTACATCCGATTTAGTGAAGTCGGTCAGGTTAAACGCATCAGCGGCCCGCAGCGATCGCTCAAAGCCTGCCTGCTCGCTCAGGAACCGTTGCTGACCCGCAGTATCACCGGCCGCCCCAGCCTGCTGGGCGCGCTGACCGCTGTAATACCACCGAGCCACGTTGAGTAGGTTATCCGGGTTACCCGCCGCGCTGAACGTCGCGAGCGACTTAGCCTGGTCGTCAATCATGGTGCCAAGTTTGTGCTCACGATCTGAGCGGTCCGATGGCGCCCCGGCTGCAATCAAGTTGGTTAAGGGACCGTGAAGGCCCTGCAGGCTCTCCCCGAACATGCGATTGCGACCGATCTTGCCCGCCCAGGCGTAACCGCCCTCCTCGCCATGAATACCGCGGTCAATCTTATCGGCTGTCTCTAGCCGCTTACGACCCGCAATGGCTCGCTTTACCTGGGTACCGGAGCTGTTCCACTTGGCATTCATACCAGCTCCCGCTAACTGACTAATCCCGTGGGCCGCCACCCCCATGGCTCCCCCGGCCCACTTAAAGGTCTGGGGCACCGCCGCAAAAGCTGCCACCGCCGCCAAAATCTTAATAATGGTTGTCCCAATACTGGTCGTAACCGTTCCGGCTACCCCCGGCCCGCCAACGGTAGCGGTTGGGAGCAGGCCACCAATATCGCCCGCTACGCTCAGAAGCACCATAATAATCGGGTACATCAAAATCAGCTTTACGAACGTACTGAGCCACTTACCGAAGTAGGCTTCGGTGTTCGGAAGTACCCACAGGGCAAAGGCGATCGGCGAGGCCACAATCAGCAGGCTAATTAAGAAGTAGCGCACCGCCAATGTCACGATAAAACCAATTGCTGCGATCAATAAAATCACGAAAATGGAGCCGGCCAGCGCCCAGTTCACCACCGCCAAAGCTACCAGCGCCGTCACTGCGAGTCCGGAAGTAAGGTCGCTAATAAGAGCTGCCACCACTCCACTCAAGCTCTGGGCTTGCGCGCTTCCCCCGCCGGTCACGCTCCCAATAATTGAGCCAATCCCAGCTCCTAACACGTTCCCGATATCAACGACACCACTACAAATGATGTAGGAAAACTGCACCAGCACCGCCGCCGCCACAATTTTCGGGATCATTTTCTGAATCGCGTACGCGTCAATCTCGAACTGCAGCACGAAGGCAAAGATCATTACCAAAAAGATAATGACAAACATCACGTTCGCGAGCGTACGGATTGCGCCCCAGGTTTGGTACAGCGGCCCGCTGAGCGTCAGCGGCTGCACCGCCAAAAACTGCTGCATAAGATCCTTGGCGGCTCCGCTCATAAAGTGCGTGACGCGATCAAAAAACGGGCAGCTGATCCAGCCGAAACTACCGGCACTGGCGTCGCACTGGTTGACGTCAATACCGGTGCTGCCATCCGGGTCGACGCTTACTCCGCTGGCCGCACTGGCGCTACTAGCGGCACCCGTAGAGCTGTTGCCGGCCAGTTGGAAACCGTACACGCAGCCCGCCATTTGTTTACTGGTCTCGGTTGCGCAAGCCTGTTGCGCCGTCTGTCCACTCGGAGCCGTAGCCCCCAGGTTATACCCTGTTGCGCAGTCGGCCTTATTGCCTGAGTAGCTGGCACACTGGTCGGTGGCCGTAGATGCATACACCACGCCAGAGCCCACCCCTCCCATAACGGGCACGGGGATGGCGGAAAAGTTGCTGGTTGAAAGCAACGGCGCGGCGGCAATGCTGAATACGTATGCGAACGCGGCCAAGAGTGCCGCCAGGCCGGCGCGCCTCGCACGCATCACGGTCAGTCCTCACTCAATAGTCGAATAGAGTATAATAGCCCTTTCTCGGATCAGATACAACGGTTTTGTCAAAAATGTTGGTGAAGGCTAGAAGCTAAATTCCTAGACGTTTTTTGCGCGCGGCCCAGGATTCGCCGGTTTGCTCCATAACTTCCTGAGAGGCGTTGGATATCTTGGTTCGAAGTACTGGACTCTTGGCAACCTCGTCTCTCATCGCGTCAGATATCAGAGCTCCCCCGCTTCTGTCTCCGCTGGCTAGTCGTGCCAACACATCATCAGACAGGCCATGTACAGATGCACCAGCTGCATCCCTCTCCTGCAGTGCCGCCGCTACTTCTTCCGATATTTTGGCACCCTGTAGTATCTTCATGCCGGTATTAGTTTGGCTGGCAAGCGCTTCAGCAGAGAGGGTATGGACACCTAGGGCACTCTTAACCCCCATTTGGAAGGAGCCATCTTCGGCATATTGATCACGGTTGAGCCCTTCTCCGTTAAAGTTTGCGCCTACAAGTACGCGGGCATCACGTTGCATGGCGCCGTAATTTACATCCCGGACCTCTTCAAATACGTGCTGCAGCTCGTCTGGGTTGGCCGCAAAACGCCTCTGGAGCTCTTGTGTGACTTCCGGTTTATCGGCCGCGGATTGCTTACTGAGCATTTTAGCAATAGCTAAAGCTTCAGCATTCGAAATGTTTGGATCCTTCATCGATGTCACTAAATCACTGGCTGCCTTACCGGCGTGCAGCTTCATAAACTCCTCTTCTTGCTGATGTTGTAAGGCACGAAGCTGAGCCTGGGCGTATGGCTGACTTGTTCTAAAAGTTCCCAAGGCCTTCGCTTGCCGGGCCGCTAATAACTTCCCTCTCACCTTGTCTCCTGCGTTGCCTGGTATCCTTCGTGATAAAAATCCTCCCTCATACTCTGGATCCAGTTTCTCTAGACGCTTGCGGGTTTTATTAGCTTGTCGTCGTTGTTCATAGGCTTGCATAGTTCGACTGTTCTTCATGCCATTAGTGGCCCCGCTGCGTGCCTTCCCGGTAGCTCCGCTAATGTAGCCCGTTGCAAAGCCCATCGCTCCCCCGGCCCACTTAAAGGTCATGGGGATTAAGAAGAACGCAATTATAGGGAACAACGCTCCTAGCAGTGCCTGAATGGCGCTATGGTTGGTCGGGGCACCAGTTGACGGGTTAACGTTGCCCTGAGCAGTGTTTTGCTCAGCTACAGCTCCTAGGGCTGCAGCTGAAAGAATAAACATAATAATTGGATACATCAGCACAATTTTTACAAAATTGCTGAGCCACATTTTGAAGTAACGCTCGGTATTAGGCAGTATCCATAGGGCAAAGGCAATTGGGGCAGCGATTACCAGCATCGTAATAATAAGTCGTCGTACTACAATGGTAAAAAGCACTCCAACTGCAGAAATTAATGCTCCAACTGCGGCAATTACGAGAGTGGGCACGCCAACGATAAGGGCGCCCGCCCCAATGGCAATTCCCGCTTCTAGACTGCCGGCCAAGTAAGTCAAAACACCCGCACCGCCAGTGGTTCCAGTACCGACGGCGGTACCATCGGCCTTCTTGAGGGTGTCGTGAACCGGCAATGTTAAGAGAGCTTGGATGCCATTGCCTAATATGTTGCCCATATCAACAATTGCGGCGCTAAGAAGGAAGGAGAATTGCACCAATATAGCAGCGGCTACTAACCTTGGCAGCATCTTTTTGATGGTATAGGTCTCTAAGTTGAACTGCAGAACGTTGGCAAAAATGATTACCATAAACGCTATTACGAACATCACGTTCGCAACCGTTCTAAGGTGGTCCCATACCGTGTAGGCTGCCGAGCCCTGTTCAAAAGGCTGCACCTGTAGCTCGGGGACAACAAAGTTGTTTACAATGGCGTTTACCGTTTTTGTCGCGACATCAATTACCGGGCATAAAATCCACCCCAGCACGCCAGCTGAATTGTCGCCTGCGCATTGATCTTCGGGATCGGTAGTTGTGGAGGCAGGAGCCGTGGCGCCAGGGTTGCTGGCATATTGAGTAAAGCCAAACTGGCACGCCTTTTTTACAGCAGCATCGTAACTACTTTTATTGCAGACTGAGTCGGTTTTAGCCCCACCAGCGGCTGACACAAAGCCTGCGACACAGCCTGCATCTTCATCCAGCGTGGTGGTGGCGTAGCTAGTACAGGCAACCTGGGCATCAGCCTGGGTCTGGTCACCGCGACTACCAGCTTGGGGAGGAGTGATGCCATTTGCTTGCTCCCAACCATCGTCACATTCCTGCTGATTACCCG
>JASLFZ010000044.1 GCA_030150485.1 Candidatus Saccharimonadales bacterium
ATCTCGCTTTCCAGCGACTCATTCCTGAGCGCGGCCAGCTTCCAGGACACCAGCCGCGTGCTGATTGGTGCTGCCATTCGCGGTAAGGTTGACAAGCTACGCGGCCTGAAGGAGAACGTGATCATCGGCCGCCTCACGCCGGTGGGTACAGGCTTCCGGCCTGAAGAGAAGGAGGCGGCTCCGTTGGTCGGCGCTGTCACCGCGGCCAAAAGCGCTAGCAAGTCAAAGGCCCAGGAGTAACTACGTTGACGCCCAGCCTAAAAAATGTTTAACTTGAAAGACGTTTAACGACACATTTATGCCAACCATTAACCAACTCATTCGTAAACCCCGTAACGCTAAGTCGCGTAAAACCAGTACGCCGGCGTTGGGACGTACTCTGAATGCCCTCAAAGGCAGGAACTACGCCCAGCCCTCGCCACTGAAGCGCGGGGTATGTACTAAGGTTTCGACCACTACCCCCCGTAAGCCAAACTCGGCGCTGCGCAAGATTGCTCGCGTGCGCTTGACCAACGGGATGGAGGTAACCGCCTACATCCCCGGCATCGGCCACAACCTGCAGGAGCACAGCGTGGTGTTGCTGCGCGGTGGCGGTCCCAAAGATCTCGCCGGAGTGCGCTACACGGTGGTTCGCGGCGCGTTGGATACGGCTGGCGTTTCGAATCGAAAACAAGGCCGCAGTAAGTACGGTGCTAAGAAAGTAAAAAGTTAATTAATAATTAATGCATGACGACCCACCGGCCACGTCCGGAGTTATGGGTAGTATCAAAGGAGAAGCCGCATGCCCCGTAAGACAACCAAAAGTTTCAAACGCGATATCACGCCAGATGCCAAGTACCAAAACGTACTGATGGCCAAAATGATCAACAAGATTATGAAAGACGGCAAGAAGCGTTTGGCTGAAAAGCTGATGTATGATGCCATGACCGAGGTCGAAGCTAAGCTAAAGACGCCACCGGTTGAAGTGTTTGAAACCGCTATTAAAAATGTGGCCCCCCAAGTGCAGGTGCGCGCTAAGCGCGTCGGTGGTGCCACCTATCAGGTCCCGATGGAAGTGCGTGGTGACCGCAAAATCCACCTGGCGATGACCTGGATCCTGACCGCCGCCCGCACCAAGTCTGGCCGCAGCTTCGATAAGCTACTGGCCCAGGAAGTGATGGACGCCTACAACAACCAGGGTGATGCCATCAAGAAGAAGGAAGATACGCACCGAATGGCCGAGGCCAACAAGGCCTTCGCCCACTTCGCGCGGTATTAGGGCGGCACCTATTTAAGAAGGAAGTCGCTAGTAAGGTGTGCGCATCACCGATGCACGTAGCTTACTGGCGACTTCTAAAAACGAGAGGTCTACCAGAGCTTTTTCCTCAAGCAAGTTGTCTCGACACGCAAGGGGTTTTCCATGCGCAATCTTCCAGTGCATCGCAAGCTGTTGTGGGCGCTGAGTGGGGCCGGCGCTGTAGGAACGTATCTTGGCTGGCTCTACGTAGCATATGTAGCTAGCCGGCACATTCAGGAACTCGCCTACCCCGTGCCATTTTTGCCCTTACTGCGGCAGGACACCTTTGGCGCGGTATGTGGCCTAGCTTCCGTAGCGGCCTTTATGATCTGCGTCTTCATCTGGCCAAGTAAAAGCTCGTGGGCGGTTAGAAGTCTGCGAGCCGGCAGTCTGGCTGGCATAGTGTACGGCAGCAGCGGGTGGTACTATATTAGCCAAAATGCGATGTACCACCCTGTAACGTTGCGACGGCAGTTGACGCATTTCCTGTCCTTCCCAGATGAGAGAACCTTTGGCGCGGTCTGTGGGGCGACAGCCATTGTCTCCTCATTGGTTCTCCTGGGGCTCGCCGCTGTACTAAGTATCAACAAAGGGCGGTCCAAAACTCCAAACCGCCCCTAACCCCGGCCTATCAGCCGGCGCCCGCCCCGTGCGTAACGGGGCGTTTTGCTATTATTGATGCATGATACAGACGCTGGGCCATGTCTCCCCTGAAACGCTTTCCGAGATTGCTGAAGAAAAACGCATTCGCCAAACCGATGAGCTGTTTGTGCTGTTTTCGCTCGGGAGCCAGTTCGACCATCTTATAAAGCAGCGCCTTGATGCGTTGGGAGTGTACTGTGTGGTAGCGGATCCGGCTCGGGCTATAGCGGCGGATATCAAGCAGCTAAAGCCCAAAGGTATTATTTTGTCTGGCGGGCCGGGGTCGGTGCACGTCGAGGCACCACCGTTTGACGCCGCGATATTTGATCTTGGCGTGCCGGTGCTGGGGATCTGTCTCGGTTTCCAGCTGTGGGCGCAGGAGGTTGGTGCCACAGTGGCGACGGCTTCGGCCCGCGAGTTCGGGACGCATCTTTTGACAATTAATGAGCCTAGTAAGCTGTTTGCTACCCTGCCTAAAACCATGCCAGTGCTCGAAAGCCATGGCGACCGTATCGAGCCAGGAAAGATTATTGAGGTCCTGGCCTCAACCGATAACGCGCCGGTGGCGGCCGGGCGCCACGAGCATTTGTGGGGCGTACAGTTTCACCCGGAAGTAACCGAAACCGAGTTTGGCGCCGAGATCTTTCGTAACTTTTGCTTTGAGATTTGTGGAGCCAAGGATGTGTATCCGGCAGCCGATGTCGCCAAGCGCAAGGTGGAGCAGGTACGCGAAAGGGTTAAGGGCGGCAAGGTACTGCTGGCGCTTTCGGGCGGCTCGGATTCGTCGGTAGTCGCCTCGATCTTGCAGCATGCGCTGAAGCCTGGCCAGGTGCGTGGCATCTACATTAAAGGCATTGACCGGCCGGACGATGAGCAGCACGTAATCGAGTACTTTGGCAACCAAAACTGGATTGAACTTAATATCGTGGATGCGACCGAACGGTTTCTGAAGGCGCTGGCCGGCCACGAGAGCATGGTGGATAAGCGTCTGGCCATGCGCGGCATCTATAAAGCGGTGCTGGAGGATGAGGCGAAACAGTTCGGCGCCGACTTTATTGCTCAGGGAACACTGTACACTGATTTGAGCGAAAGTGGCGGGGGTCATCAAACCGGCTCCAAAAAGGCTCAAATCAAGCTGCATCACAACACCGGTTTGGACTTTTCACTGCCCGAGCTCTCACCACTGGAAGATTGCGTAAAGGACAGCGCGCGCAATATCGGACGATTATTAGGGACGCCAGAAGCGTTGCTCTTGCGCCATCCCTTTCCCGGGCCGGGGCTGGTGGTGCGCATCGAGGGGGCGGTGACGGCGGATAACCTGCACGTGGCGCGCCAGCTGGATGGTATTTACGTCGAGGAGCTCCGCAAGTGGAACCTGTACGAGACGGTCTGGCAGGCCGGCGCGGTGGTGACGCGTTCGATCACAACCGGCAGCAAAGGTGATGACGCCACCAGTGGCTTGATCGTGGCGCTGTGGGCGGTGTGGAGCGTCAACGGGTTTACGGCGCAGTGGGCCGAGCTACCGGCGGATTTCCTGAGGGTGGTTTCGCAGCGCATTACCAACGAGGTGCGTGAGGTGGGGGCGGTGGTTTATCGCATCTCGGATAAGCCTCCCACCACCATTGAATGGGGCTAATCGCCATCGCTAAGGTATAATGCCCTCTTATGGGCATAATTTTGCAGCTACATATTGATGAGAAAAAGCGGGCCAACCGGCTGCTGCTGCGCAATGCTGAGCTGATCATGCAGGAGGGCGAAAAGATCGCGCTGATTGGTCGCAACGGTACCGGCAAGTCGACGCTGTTTGGCCTGATTGACCGCAGCGATGACGAGCTGCACGGCCGCATTCAGCTGCGTAAAGGCGCCAGCCTGATTTCGACCCGCCAGGAGCACGCTGAGGTGGGGGAGATGTCGGTGCTCGACTACATTTTGAGCGAGCTGCCGCGCTACACCGAGCTGCATCATATTATCGAGGGCTACCCCGCTACTATGGGCGACGACATGAAGCTCATCGAGCGCTATACCAACGCGTTGGAGGAGTTTGGTGAGCTGGGCTACTACGACATTGAGCAACGTGTTATCGGCGACCTGGCGACCTACCAGCTAGATGAAGGCAAGGCGCGCGGTCTGGTGAGCGAGCTGAGTGGCGGCCAAAAACGGTTCGTTGAGCTGGTGAAGGTGACGCAAAGCCAGGCCGACCTAGTGCTGCTGGATGAGCCGACCAACCACATGGATAGTGTCGGCAAGGCAACCTTTGTGAAATGGCTGGAAAACACACCGCTTTCGGTCATTGTGATTAGCCATGACCGCGACGTGCTACATGTGGTGGGCCGGATTATTGAGCTCAAAGAGTTGGGGCTGCACTCTTTCAGCGGCAACTATGACGCTTACCTGAAGCAAAACACCTCCGCCACCACCGCAAACGTGACGCAATATGAGGTGGCTCAGCGCACGATGGAAAACCTTCAAAAACAGCTGCAAGCGGTGCGGGCTAAAAAGGCGGGGAGCAGTAAAAACCCGAACCCGTTTATACCGATGGAGCGCCGGTTGATGAAGCAGTATGCTGAGCTAAAGGCCAGTGCTGCCAAACCCACCTTTTGGATTGATCAGGAGTCGGTGGCGAATCTCAAGCCGAATATGCAGCAGCGGTACGATAAGTACAAGGCTCGGGGTTTGCGTTTGCGGCCGCGTGGCGGCGACGCGCATAGCCGGCTGCTGGTTGATATTACCGAGCTAGAGCTAGGGTACGGCACCGACCGCGCGGCGGCCGCGTCGCTGTTTGCGCCGGTGACGCTGCGACTCAACTCTGGCGAGAGCGTGCAGCTCGAAGGCCGCAACGGCGCCGGTAAAACCACCTTGATTAAAGCGCTACTGAACCAGGCCGCCAACGGCCTTAAGGCCGCCGATGCCACCCCGGGTACGCCTTTGCGCCTGCACGGCACCATCGCGCTTGATACCAAGCTGGTGATCGGCATGTACGACCAAGAGGTTGATGCACGCTATCTGCCCCTGCCGCTGGGCGCGGCGATTACGAGCGCCTATCATGCCGCTAACCGTCCCATTAACGAGCAAAAGGTACGCCAGCTCCTAGGTGATTACCTGTTCGACCCGACCGGCGATTATGAACGTCCCATTAAAAATTTAAGTGGTGGGCAAAAGGCGCGCTTCCAGATTATTGCGATGCTAGCCGCCGAGCCGAACCTCCTAATTCTTGACGAGCCGACCAATCATCTCGACCTACCTTCCATTGAAGAGCTCGAAAGTGCGCTGAGGCAGTACCAGGGCGCTATCCTCTATGTTTCGCACGACAGCTATTTCTGCCGCAATGTTGGCGGCGAGAAGGTACATATTGGCCCGCGTTAGACCAGCCTTGAACCAGGAGCTTATATCTAGTACAATATAACCAGTAGGCGTCAGCCGACGCTTTTTATTTTGTCGAAAATTTAAACCAGAACAGGAACCCATGGCACGCGAATACTCTCTAGAGAAAACCCGAAACATTGGCATTATTGCTCATATTGACGCCGGTAAAACCACTACGACCGAGGGTATTTTGTATCGTACCGGCAAAACTCACAAAATCGGCGAGGTCCA
>JASLFZ010000014.1 GCA_030150485.1 Candidatus Saccharimonadales bacterium
ATTAAAAATACCGGCCGGCACCAGATGCAAACCAAACTTGCCGCTTTGGTTTACGACGGTATGGCCGGCGTTATCGCCGCCCTGAGAGCGGATAACCACGTCGGCAGAAGCGGCAAGATAGTCGACTATCTTGCCCTTGCCTTCATCTCCCCACTGGCCGCCAATAACGGCGGTAACTTCGGCTGCTTTCACGGAAGTCAGTATAGCAAATGGCGGGGGCGGAGCGAAATGGCGATTGGTCTACGCGAGGGTTTGGAGAAAGTCGATGCACAGCTGGGCGGTAACCTCGGGATACAGGACGGCGACGTTGTGCTCGCTGCCCTCAATTTCTTCCAGACGAGCGTGGTGAAGCCGGGAGACCAGCTCACGCACTCGGATGGCCGGCGTCCACTGATCACGGCTGCCTTGAATGAATAGCTTAGGGATATCCTCTATTTCCGGTAGCGCTGCATCGATGCGGTGATCGCGCATAACTTTACGGACCGTACCGGAGAAGGCCGGCTCGGAGACCATGGCGGACTCTTTGGTAATCTGGTCACTATAAATGCGGGGCCCAAAGGTACGGCGCAGCCAGCCGCTGCTGCGGGTCAGCGCCCAGGCCGGCGGAAGTATCCAGCGCACCAGACGCGGGTACTTAATGACTAGCCCCGTCCAAATATTGCGGCTCAGCGACCCCGTTGCCTCAGCGGTGGAGCGGTAGTAGGGCAACCCCATGCAGATGATGGCGCAGGTCTCCTTGGGGTAAGCGGCTGCGTAATCGAGAGCCAGCATGGCACCCATTGAGAGCCCAACGAGCGTATAGGGCTTGGTGAGATCCAGGCTGGCAACGGTGTCGTGAATGGCCTTAAGGTGGCACTGAGTGTCATAAGCCGCTAAGGGAGGTTGGGGCGAAAAACCGTAGCCGAGCAGATCAAGCCGAACCAGATCGAAGTAAGGCTCCAGCAACGGAGCTAGACTATTCCAGATTGCCCCGCTCCCCGCTACGCCGTGAATGAGTATGAGTGTCGGGCCGCTGCCCGAGCGGCGCACGTTAAGCATGGGGGTGGTAATTTGTAGCCGCCCGCTAGTAGCTAGCTGCGCTTGAAGCGGCGCCAGCCGGGACGGCGGTTTGGCTGGAAATGGGGCCAAAGAATAGGAGCGACGCGGTGGTAGCAAAGCCGATCAACACGATGATACTCAAGATAAAGACGCCATGCTGAATGTAGCGGAAGGGCGTGAGCTGTGTGCTCGGTCCATCTTCGCCCAGCAGCGCACCAATTGCAAACAGGACAAGATTGAGTCCCAAGCTTGCTAAGGTTGCATAAAAGAGGATTACAAAAGCGAGTTTGGGATGCTGCAAACCGGCACTAAGCAAAAAGGTGGTCATGGCCAGCTGGCCGACCAGAAGCAGGGCGCTCAGCTGAGCGATACTGGCGTAGAAGCGGCTGGGTACGGCGCGGCGGCGCCCGGGTGGCGTGAGTATCGACTTAGGCGCAGGTGATGCAGCGGGTTGAGGAGTTTTTTGTTCTGCCATGTAAAGTATTGTAGCATTTTGCGCTGTAAAGGTAAGGCCTTAACGAGTCAGCGTAATCATTTTGGGCTATACTAAGTAGCAATGACCGTCGCTGCTGCACCCGCTACTACTACCGATATCACTATTACCGCTCCCAGCCTCACCGATATTATGGCGCTCCGGCGGCTGTTTAAGGTTGCCCTTCAGGTTGACTTCCAGTACTTCCCGGCCGCCTACGC
This sequence comes from Candidatus Saccharimonadales bacterium, assembly GCA_030150485.1. Taxonomy (GTDB): domain Bacteria; phylum Patescibacteriota; class Saccharimonadia; order UBA4664; family SCTI01; genus JASLFZ01. The sequence goes on from JASLFZ010000014.1 coordinate 1,732, forward strand.
TAAGGAAATTAGCGCCCAGAACAGCATGCTGCGGCTGGCTTCAGGGCGCTATCAAAAGGACCGGGCGCTGCTGGTGGCCAAGCGGGGGCGCTATGTCATCGGCTACGCGATTGGGAGCCTGACGCCAAACCGCAATGGCGAGCTGTACTGGCTCTATGTTGACCGTCCAGAACGAGGGCGCAAGGTTGGCGTGCAGCTCCTCCATGCCGCCATCAAGGAGCTTCGTTGGCGTGGCGCCGAACGTGTTACCCTCGTTACCTACGACCTAAAAGACTACTACCAGCGGCAGGGGTTTCACTATCGCGGTAAGCAGCATATTCACGGTATTGACCTTGATGTAATGGAGTATCCGGCCGATGTCGCAGCCCAGCCCAACTAAGCCCGGACGGCGCGCGATCTCCAAGCGCCGCCGACGGATTGACCGTGCGCTGTTCATCGTAGCGATACTCGGGCTCGCCGGTGTGGGTGGATGGCGCGCCTACCTCAACCTCAAGCCGGTACCAACCACCGTTGTTGTCGCCCCGGTGCACCATAAGGCAGCGCGAGTCAGCACCGGCGCCGGGACGGTCAGCCAAATTATCCAGGTTACTACCTATGCACCCGACCAAGTCGTGACGCTGGCGAAGCAAAACTACGACAACGTCGTCACCTCCTCCCCCTATTCAGTTACGGAGGTCCTCTTCGCCTACCTGAGTACCGGCAGCGACGATAAGCTGACGACGGTATATGCTCGCGCCTATCTGCCTAACGCCAAGGGCGCCCCCATTATCGCCATGGCTCCCGGTACCACCGGCATAGGTGGCGAGTGCAGCGCCAGCCTCGAGCAGCCGGCAGTGAAAAACTGGGCCAACTATCAGTCGCACATGATGGCGTACGCCAGCCAAGGTTTTGCCGGCGTCATTACCGATTACGATGGATCGCGCTCGCCCAGCTCGGTGCAGCCGTATATGATTGGCCAGCTGGAGGGCCAGGCGGTGCTCGATGCGGTGCGGGCGCTCAAAGTGCTGCCGCAGGCCAAGGGCGTAATTAACCCGAATGAGGTGTTTACGGCCGGCTACTCGCAAGGTGGCCACGCGGCGCTGTGGGCCGATAGCATCAACGCGGCGTATGCGCCGGATGTGCACCTGGCAGGCGTGATCGGCTGGGGGCCGGTGACCGATGTGACGGAAAGCCTGGCCGATATCACCAAGGGCTCCACGCTCGACTGGTTTGGTCCCTACCTCCTGGTAAGTTATGGCGCCTACTACCACACCGCCTTTCCGTTGAGTAACATTTTGCTGCCGCAGTGGCAGGGACAGCTAGATACCCAGGTGCTCGGCCACTGCATCGATAGCGACATCGGGTTTTGGGGCACCAACCCCGCCAGGGTATATACACCACAGTTCATCAATGCACTAAAAACCAATAGTTTTCCGAGTGATCAGTTTGGGGCTTTTGGGGCAGACATGCAGCTGAACCAAGCCGGCAACCAGCACACGGCGACACCTAAGCTGATCAACCAAGGGCAAAACGACAACGTGATTTTAGCGGCGCAGTCCCAGGCCGCCATGACGCGCATCTGCGCCGCGAGCGTTGGGCCGGCCTACCTGCATCTGTACGCCAACACGACGCACTACACCGTGATGCACAATAGTTTTGAGGACACGTTGGCTTGGATGCGTGGCATTATTAATCACACCGGTACGCCGCCAACTAGCTGCGGTTAGCGCGGCCGGGCGTATGATATATTGAGGCTAGCTTACACCGCGAGGTAAGGAGAAACTGTATTGCCCGCTTTGGGAGTGGACCTTAATGGAGTGATCCGTGAAAGTCGGCGCACAGGCGAGGAGGAGCCAGCGGTACGTCAGGAGATAGTTGGAGTGGTAGAGGGGCTGCGACGAGCAAATGACGAGGTATTTCACGGCAATGTGTTCATCGTCTCTAAATCAAGCCGCGAGCAAGCCCGGGAACGTAGCCAGTGGATGAATGAGCGCAGGATTTGCGAGCGCATTGGCATACCACGTAGCCATCAAGTGTTCTGCGCTGCTCGTGACGGAAAGGCCGCTATTGCGGTGCAGCGTGGTCTGACGCACGTTTTGGACGACCGCCCCGAGTGCCTCGCACCTATGCGAGTAGAACATCGCTGCCTCTTTCGCCCACGGGCCGAGGAGCTTGCACAGTTCCCCGACCTGCTGCCAGACGTTCACGTAGTTCAGAGCATGGAGGAGTACCTCCAGCTACTTGGAATTTCCTCGCCCGTTGCCACATAACGGGTGAATAAGAGCCGTCCGGCAAAAGCGCGTGAGCGTCCCGCCGGACGGCTCGCGTGCTTTTTAGGTGCAGAGTTGGAACCCGTTCCTCAGCCAACCATCTGATGACTACCTAGGGAACGGGGCGCGGCGGATGCCGCGCCCAAACGCTCGTAGTTTTAACCCTTTGCTTTCTGCATCGATACCGCCAGGTTGCGGGCGCCGGTGACGCCCAGCTCGATCTTCGACGGAAGGCCGTAGATCATAACCTCGCGGGCGATATCCGACTTCTCCATCGCCTCATCTGTGAGAATTTCGAGGAGGCCGGTGTTCTGGAACAGCCACTCGGCAAAACCCGGTGTGCCGTTTAGCACCGAACCTTGAATGATCACCTCCCCCGCCAGCTCGCCAATGACGATCTGACGCAACAGGTAGCCCAGCAGCTTGGCATAGACACTGGCGACCTCCGTCCAGAAAGGATCGTCGGCCATAACCCCAACCGCCATCAGCTCAGCAGAGTCTTTGCCCTGCTTGCGACGCTCCTGAATTTCCTGTGCGGTAGCGGGCGAGGCACGATGAAAGTGCCATTGCAAGAAGTCAACGATGTTGTCGACTCCCTTGGTGCCACTCAGCAAGTCCTCGACCACGATGGGAGCCCGCGTGTTCCGCGCGATGAATCGTGCAAGCCCATTGGTCGTATGACTGTAATCCGGCGGTATGGGCAAGCAGGTCCAACCCAGCTCTCGAGCCAGCGGCAGCGACCCATCCGGCAGACCGGTGGCACAGTTGACTCCCGACGAGAGCGTCAGCACGGTAAGATACCGGCTGGGGTGCGGCTCCCCTACCTTAAGCAGCGTAAGCTGCTCGCGGTCAAAGGTAGCTGCGCCCAAGTGAGCGGCCTGCATGTCGTTGATAATCCGAACCGAAGCGCCAAACCTGGCTTCCAGCTCCTCTTGCGTAACCGAAGGCCAGGTTGGGTTGTTGGTGATCGTGATGCGACCATTGACGTAGGTTCCGGCAAGCGCAAGAGCGATTGTACCGGGGATACAGCTACGACGCTGAAAATCAGCGGCCAGCAGCTCCTCCAGGGATGCGTAATCGGAAACCGGGTAGTCACACGTACGCCCCAGGCACAACGAACGCGCTACCGTACCGCCAATGTCGGCACCGTATGGGACGTAGTCGTGGTGCTCGAGGGTGTTGCAAGCTGAAGTCGGCATGGTGACCTCCAAGGTCGAGATGAATGGATTAAACTATCAAGCTGTACGGATCGGATGGAACAACCCGATCATGGTTGCATATTATGCTTTAAAAGGGGTTTTACGTCAAGCACGATGCCTTCTCTGATGCCACTCCCCTGCTATTATGGAAGCTATGGCGCGACGGAAACTATCGGAATATCGGGCGAAGCGGCTGCTGGGGGCGGCCCTAAGCGAGCCATATGACGGCCTCAGCATTGATACCGCCGCCAAGGATTGGAACAAGCGTCTCGAGCAGCTACCACGCGAGCAGCACTTCGTCGTAAAGGTAGATCAAGCGGTGAAGCGGCGGTTCCATCTTGGGTTGCTGCGCCTTGATCGAGAGGCCAATGAGGTGGTCGGCGACGTTCAAGCGCTAGCCGCGAAAGGCTTTCGCTACTTTCTGGTGGAGCCGCTACAAGCGCACGAAGCGAGCGCCGAGCGCTACCTAGCCCTGGAGCGCCGCCGCGAGGGGGTGCGAATTAGCTATGCGGCCGAGGGAGGCGTTGACGTAGAGCACAATCCGGCGGCGGTGCAGAGCGGCCTGGCCCATGAAGCCACAGATATGGCGGAGGCGGCCAAGGCACTGGAAGTGTCTATAAAGTGGCTTCAGCATCTTCTTGAGGCTTTTGAGAGCCATTATATGTCGTTTTTAGAGATTAACCCCTTGGTAGTCGACGCCCAGGGTGTGGCGATTTTAGACGCGGCCGCCGAGGTAGACGATGCGGCTGCCCTGCTGGTTGATGGAGCTTGGAGCAGCGCCGACTACCGACGGTTTTCTACACGACCCCCAACCCCATCCGAGCGAACCGTGGAGAGTTTGGCGGAACGCTCCCAAGCTTCGCTGAGCCTCGAGGTGCTCAACCCCGACGGCGCGGTGTTTTTGCTCCTTTCGGGCGGTGGTGCGAGCGTTGTCGTAGCCGACGAGGTGGCGGATCGCGGTGCCGGTAAGCTCCTGGCAAACTACGGCGAGTACAGCGGCAACCCTACCGCCGATGAAACCGAGACCTACGCCACCGCGGTGCTCGATCTACTGCTTGCTTCGGCGGCACCGGCGAAAGTGCTCGTAATCGCCGGTGGAGTGGCTAACTTTACTGATGTGCGCGCAACGTTTCGAGGCATAACTAGAGCGCTCCAAAAGCATGAGCGGGAGCTGCAGCAGCAGAGCGTCAAAGTATACGTGCGGCGGGGCGGCCCCCATCAAACCGAGGCGTTGGCAGCAATGCGCGCCTATCTGGAGAAATCCGGTTTGCTGGGTGCGGTAGCCGGTCCGGAGCTGGTATTAACTGAGATTGTGCGCCAAGCGCTAGCAGGAGCCGACCGTGGCTAATACTCCCCTCCTTGATATTGCCACCTTGCGCACCATGGAGCCGGTGGTGGTAGCGCTTGGTAGCCATCGCCAGATTATTCAGTCGATGCTGGATTTTGACGCGCTGATTGGCAAACCGGCGCCGAGCGTGGCGGCTATTGTTGCCACCGGGCGCAAGCAGGAACGTTACTTCTTCGGGCAACGCGAGGTGTTCATTCCGGTGTACTCATCGGCCGCTGCACTGCCAAAAGGCCTGCGGCAGCGAATCAATTTAGTACTCAGCCTGACCTCGGGACGGCGGGTGCTTGCGACCATGGGAGAGGCATTTGGGCAGCTACCGGGATTGGTCGGCGGCAGCATTTTTGCGGAAGGCTTACCGGAGCGAGACGCGCTCGCGCTCGGCCAGCTGGCGCGGCATCAACAGGTATGGCTAAGTGGTGGCGCCAGTGTTGGGCTGGTGGTTCCGGGGGTGCTTAAGCTAGGCGCGATTGGCGGGGTGGAGGCTAGCCAGATCCAAACCGCTCGCCTGCTGGACGTAGGCCATGTGGCGGTGGCCTCGACCTCCGGCGGCATGGTTAATGAAATTATTCAGACGCTGGCCGCGGCTGGGCGGCCGGTATCATTTGCGGTAGCAATTGGTGGCGAACGCTTCCCGCTCCTGACCGCCGACCAGGTATTTTTAGCAGCCGAACGCGACCCGCAAACGGAAGCCATCGCCTACTTTGGCGAGCTCGGCGGCCGCGACGAGTATGTACTGGCGGAGCTGCTGCGCACCAAGCGAGTTACCAAGCCGGTAATCTGCCACGTAGCCGGCACCGCCGCTGAACTGTTTGAGGTGCCACCTCAGTTTGGCCACGCCGGCGCCATTGCCGAACAACAGGACGAATCGGCTCGTGCCAAGCGCGAAGTACTCACGGCAGCCGGTGCGACGGCGAGCAGCAGCTACAGCCAGTTTGTGGAGCTGTTACAATCAGTACAAGTAAGTGAGGTTGCCGCTGTGTCCACTCCCGATCACAAAAACTTCCAGCAGCGCCGGCCGGCCCTGATCGCTAGCTCGTTATCGGGCGATGTCGACGGCGACGCCCAGATACTGGGGCAGGACGTTTTGGCGCTGGCCAGCGAGCACTCGTTTGGCTGGATTGTGGCCGCCATGTTGCTGGGGCGGCCGATTAGCTCGCCCCAGCTGGAGGAGTTCGTGGATTTTGTGTTGCGGCTGCTCGTAGATCACGGCCCCTACGTCTCGGGTGCGCTTAATACCATCGTGACGGCCCGCGCCGGCCGTGATTTGGTATCCTCCTTGGCGGCCGGCCTGCTGACGATTGGGCCGCGCTTTGGAGGCGCCATTAATGAAGCGGCAACGGTTTGGCTCGATGGCGTTCAGCGCGGGGTTTCGCCGGCCGCGCTGGTGGAAGAGTACGCTGAGCGCAAAATGTACATCGGCGGCATTGGCCATCGCAAGTATCGCACCGACCAGCCCGATCCGCGCGTCACCAAGCTCTTGAGCTTTACCGAGGGACTCAAGCAGCAACCGTTTACCGAGTTCACCCAAGGCGTTGAGGCCGTTACGGTTCGTAAAAAAGGTAGCTTGATCCTGAACGTTGATGGCGCGATTGCCTGTGTGCTGCTGGATCTGTTGGCCGAAACCGAGGGCTACACTCCCGAGCAGCTCACCGAGCTAGCCGATATTGAGTTCTTCAACGCTTTGTTTGTGCTATCGCGGTCGGTGGGTTTTATCGCCCACTTTATGGACCAAAAGCGGCTCGACGAGGGCTTGCTACGACTCTCAGATGACGACGTCGCGACGGCGCCCCGCGCCACCGATTAACCTGGCAAGCGCTCGCGCAGGCGGCCGGTGAGCGGCAAACACAGCGGCGTACGCCGGGCAATTTCATGAAACAGTAATGATAGGAGCGCCACCAGCGGTACTCCAAAGATCAGCAGTAGCACGACAACCAGAAATGATGGCGCCGTGGCAAACGCCGCGGACAGCCCGCTCGCCGCTGCCAGGCTCACCAGCCCCTGCAGGATGAGCGGGTGGACAAGGTATACACCGAAAGTAGCGTTGGCTACTCGGCGCACCCATCGCTTACCACGCGCGGCGCCGAGCTCCCAGCGCCGCCCCAGCGCAAATAGCATCAGAGCACAAGCGATGGCTTGCAGTGTCACGATCGGCTGGAAGGTGGTGCTCGCGACGGCCACGCTGGTACCGGTCGCTATTGTTACGCCGTAGATCGCCTCGCCCACGAGTATCGTGGCGGCGGCCAGCCAGATCCACCGCCGACGATGGCGGTCAATGTAGGTAACTAGCTGCGGAAGATGGTAGGCCGCCAGAGCACCCGCCACAATGTAAAACTGATAGCTCGCCACCCACGGATCCGGGTTGCCCAACCAAAATCCCAGCGGACCGTGCTGCCCTACCGACCACTGGATGAGGGCGGTGAGACCCATCTGGAGTACCGCACTAACAATCAGCAGCTTAAGATGGTAGCGCTCGGTGGCCCGCAAGAAGCGCTTGATAAGCGGGAAAACTAGGTACAGCTGCATCGAGATCAATAAAAAGTACAGGTGGTAACGCGCCCGGCCGTTTATCAAAAAGATGCCAACGTTGGCTAAAAAGTGCTGCGTCGGCACGCCATGGCCATCCGCTAGCGTATAGATAACCGTCCAGACCACATAGGGCACCCCCACCAGCCAGTAACGGCGGCGAAAAAACTGCACCCACTTAAGGTTAGGCCGAAAGGCGTAGACATAGGTCAGCACGAAGGCCGAAAGCAGGATAAAGATCTCCCGGCCGAGGTGCAAAACGGTCCAGATGGCGCCAATAAAAACGCTTGAGGGCACTTGAGAGATGACGTGGTTCGCAACCACGGCCAGAACCACGCAGCAGCGCACAAAGTCGATGGCATAGATATGGGTGCGCTTTTCAGGAATGGAAGGCATGGCCGAAGAAGCTGGTAAGTTGACTACGTATCTGGCTCACCGATGGCTGGTCCCCCGGCCCAAAGCCGTGGCCAGCATACTTGACCACTACTAATGTGGCGCTGTTGCCAGCCGCCGTCAGAGCCCGAGTGAGCTCCTCCGACTGGGCCAGCGGTACGCGACGATCACGGTCACCATGGAACAACAGAACTGGTGGCGCGGGCAGATTGGCGTAGGTAACGGGGCTCGCCGCTATGTCGTCGGCGTGGCTATGGTAGCGCCCGATAAAGTGGTGCACCACCGGCGCCAAATGAGCTTGCGGCGGCGGGGCGGCCAGATCGGCCACACCGTAGAAATCGACCACTGCCTTAATCGAGGGATACCAGGCTTGGGTACGACTGCTACTCGCGAGCGCGGCATAAGCGGCCAGCTGGCCGCCAGCGCTCGCACCAAAAAGTCCGATACGCCCATTATCGAGCTGGTAGCGCGTGGCGTGATCGTACAAAAAGCCCAGCGCGCAGCTCACATCCTGATCTTGGGTCGGGAAGGTGTAGTGCGGATCGAGACGATAGTTAATACTTGCCAATGCAAAACCCTGTTTCACTAGCTGCGGACCGTACGTCCCGACAATGGGGTCGGACTTGCTCCCAGAAGACCAGCCGCCGCCATGGATAAACACCACCAAGGGATAAGGTGCGGCGGCTTGCTTAGGCGTATAGAGATCGAGCTGCTGAGCAGAGCTGCTACTGCCACAATAGGGCACATTGCGATTTACGCGAGCTACCTGGGCCATCGCCACCGCTACCGAGGTGCGCGTATACAGCGTGCGGGCGGTGCGGCGCAGAGGATGGTGCGGCACCGGCAGCTTTTCGGCATACACCGCTACTGCGAGCACCACCATGATCGCAAGGACAGCAAGGAGGGTATGACGAAGGCGGAGCTGGGCGCGTGATAATCGAGGCATAGCTGTATGGTAGCACTCAAGCGATTAAGGCTCGTAGCTCGGCCAGCTTGGGTTTGCCGGTGCGCGTGCGCGGCACCACATCGAGACGAACGATCTGGTCGGCTCGCCAGGCCGAGGGGAGATTCTGCTTACTCCAGGCTGCAATATCAGTGTCCGAAAGCGACGTAGCCAAAAAGTAGACCAGGCGGTCGCTCATGTGGCTGTCATCCTGCACCCCGAGCACAAAGGCCTCGCTGATAGCCGGGTTTTTCAGGAGCGCCCACTCGATATCACGTGGGTACAGGCTGTAGCCGTGCTTTTTGATCTTTTCCTGCACGCGGCCCTTAATATGCAGGCGGCCGGTTTTGTCGAACTCACCAATATCCCCCATTACCCACCAACCATCGATGGTGCTGGCGGCGGTTGCCTCCGGGTTACGGTAGTAGCCGGGAAAGAGACCGGGAGTTTTAACTAAAATTTCATTGTTTGGGCCGAGTTTGGCTTCGACTCCATCAATGATGTAGCCAGGTGAGCCGGGAATGCGCTCAGCTAGTGTATTGGAAGCGATCCGACCGGCCTCGGCCGAGCCGTAGCACTCCAAAATCTCGATACCATAGCGGTCTTTCAGCTTGTGCCAGCTGGCCGGGGGCAGCGCCGAGGAAGCCGAGGTGCACAGTCGCACCTTTAAGCTGGAGGGCTTGGCCGGCTGGTGCTCGGCCAGCTTCACGTACGCCTGGGCGACGTGCTGGAAAATCGAGATGTTGCCGCTGGCCAGGTGTTCTAGAGTGTCTTGGGCGTCAAAGTGCGGCCGCAGATACATGGTGCTGCCGCGCACCAGCATGCCGGCCACCCCCATTACGATGCCGTGCCAGTGCGAAAGCGGCAACGAAATCAGCAAAGTGTCTTCGGCCGTCCAGTCCCATAATTTGGTAGATAGCTCAATGTTCCAGATGTGATTAGCGTGCGTGTACGGCGCCGCTTTGGGCTTGCCGGTGGTGCCGCTTGTAAACATGAGGCTGGCGATCTGCTCGGTGGGCGACAGGCGGACGGGCGGTAGCTTGGCGACGGCAGGCGCACTGAGCGCAGCCAAAAGCACCACCGGTGCCGTGATGTCGCCGAGCTTCGCGCGGCCAGCCTCGTCGGTAATAATGAGAACGGGTGGGATCTGCTGCACAATTGCGCCGATCTCCAGCGCCTTGTAG
>JASLFZ010000018.1 GCA_030150485.1 Candidatus Saccharimonadales bacterium
GCGCTGACGGGCAAGTTGCCCGTCAGCGCCTGGATGGGGCTTTCTGCGGAACTTTGGCCACCCGGTTGAACGCCGGTGCGAATCCGCCGCTACGGCTGATAGGACTACGACGCTCGTCCGCAAGGTTGGTTTGGGGGAGGAGTAGGCGGGCAAGCTGCCGTTTAAGGGCTCGGGTCTAATCAGAAGGGCTTGACCTATCTTCACTTTGATGTCACATTAGTGTCACATTTACCCGGGAGCCTTCCATGTTCCCGCCGATGTTCTCAAAGACTTGCGAGAGATCAAGCAGCCCACCGAACGGGCGACGTACGCCCGCTCTGCGACCAGACTGCTTTCCTGCGGACCTGCTCCGCACCCTGCCGCCCAACCACGGCGGCACTCTCTCGCTCCAAGTGGCACCAGACAGGCAACAGCCCAGTGGTCTCGGTCCCGGTGGCGTCCCGACTCCGGACAGCTGCCGCCCGGTTGGGCGGGAGAACTTCTCCCGCCCAACCCCCGCGAACCACTGCGTCCCCCGAGGTGCAAACTCGGGTGTCGTGCGAGCCGTAAACTCCTCGACATGTCTTGGTGTCTAAGCCCCGGGCCGCTACGCCTAACCGCGTAGTTGGCTCGGGGCGCTTTTTTTTGAGCTAGCGCCCAGGCGCTAGCTTATCTAAATTTTCACACCGGCGACGGCGAGCTGCGCTACAGGCAACTCTGCGGAGAACTCTGGGGGCCTTCACAAAAAGGTCACACCCAGAGAGGCGCACACACGACATATTCTCTGTCCATTTGCCTTTTTTAAGGCGAGAGGGCAGTCCCGCCCCCGCACCAAGTACGGAGCGGAGGCGGTGCTGCAAAGCCCGGGAGTTTGCACCTCCCAGGTAGGCCGTCAGGCCGAAGGCAGTACCAACGCCCAAATCAAAGGAGTCAAGAATGCCATTCAGCCCGATTGTCGGGCGCTATTCGCGCACGACCGCGCGGAGCCTACCAAATGACGCTCTGTATTCAAGAGTCGTCAACGAGCAGCACCGGCCCGCTCCAATGCGGAGGGAGTGTCCGCACGGGCATGGGCACGCATTCAACTGCTCGCTCTGTATACGCGCGCACGAAGCCAGCTTGGGCCTGTTCGCGCCGAGGCTGTAAGCGAGAAAGGAGAACACACACCAGAGAAAGGTTGGGTGCGGAGCGGCTGACTTATCGAGGGCGGGTGTCGGCGCAGGCAGCCCAGGACGGGAAGGATCTCGGGAGCGCCCGGGTCCCGAAGACGGAAGCGGTCGGCAAGGACTCAGGAGCGCAGCAGTGGATCAGTGGCGTGGAGGGCGCCCGCAGCGCTGTCGTGGCCGAGATCTCTCTGCGCGAGAAGCTCCCGGTAGCGAAGGTGGTCGCCGCGAAGAAGTCGCGCCTGGAGTCGAGCAAGGCCAAGGTGGCAGCGATCGGTCGACGGATCGATCGGCTGGTGCACGAGGATCTGCCTCGCGTCCAGGCGCGTGTTGAGGAGCAAAAACAGGCGGTGGACTTCGAGCGGGAGCAAGCCAAGCTCAAGGCCGAGACCCGAGCCGCAAAACGATTGCGCCGTGTCGCGGTAGTGCAGAGCGAGAACGTTGAACAGAACCTCAAAGAGGCGCTAGATCGCCTCCAGAACATCGAGCAGATGTATCTCGCCGGTACGCCTCTCGAGCGTCGAGTCCTCAACCGGGCGATCTTCAAGTACGTCGAAGTGGGGGAGGAAGGAGAGGTCACGGGCACGGCCCTGACGCCCGTCTATGAGGCTCTCACGGCCTGGGAGCCCGGCCTCGGCCAGCCGTGGCCGGATCGTGGGAACCTGTGTTCGGTGTATGTTCGTCCATCCTCCGGAACCGCCGACCAGTAATAATTAGCGGTATTTAACGCGCAGCGTTACTTTCACGTTTTAACTTCATCATGGCTGCATCGGCTTGCTCATACGTGGCACCGTCAGCGATAGTAAGGCCGAACCCTATTTCTAGTAAATCTTCCGTTGTAATATGATCTCGACCTTCATTATAAGAAATACCACCAGCTTGGATGAGTTTGCTGCCAAAGGCTTCTAGGGCTCGTTGGGCGAAGTCGCCGGATTGTGCAGCGGGCAGCACGACGGCAAACTCATCACCCCCAATACGATACCCCTGGCTCCTTTCAAATTCTGGCTCCTCGCTAAGTGACGCTATAACCTCAGCAATAAATTTGAGGGCGGCATCGCCAGCTGGGTGACCAAATATGTCGTTAACGGGCTTAAAGCTATTCGCATCCATTATTACGAAACGAGTTTGAGGGTCGTCTAAATGGTGTAAGTCGGCTTGTCGAAAGGCTGACTGGCTTGGCAGTCCGGTGAGTTCATCTCTAGGCATGCGTCGCTCTAGGTCGGCTTCAGGGACAATGCGATCGGCGGCGGCTTGCCGGACAGCCCGATCGGCCCCTGCAATAATAGCGCCTTGATCATGTAGTGCTTCGCTTGCGGCAATGGCACCCGCTACGTCACGCGTGCGTTGAATGGGTGTTTTTGGGGTCAGGTTATTTTCTTGTTGGCGGGGGTAGTCTAGTAATGCGTTAGCATCATCGGCGATTTCTCGGGTACGTTCATCGTCCGGCAAGGGCGATATCGGCGACTGTTCGGGGCTAGGCGAAGAATGATCCATACCATCATCTTATCAAATGAATGCCCTGCCAGCTTGATTCGCCAACCCGCCACCACGTATAATGCCGGTTGTGTCTAAGATGCGTGCGGGCATCGTATAGTGGCTATTATGTCAGCCTTCCAAGCTGAAGACGCGGGTTCAATTCCCGCTGCCCGCTCCAGGACTAATATTCGTAAATATAAAGGTGTTGGCCCAGCTGCTTCACGTTCCCAATCTCGATAGTTTGGGCAGCCTTCTTGGTGGGTAGCTTAAAATCGCACGACACTAAGCGTGCGCCGGGTTTAAGCTCGCGAGCGAGTTTGGGTTCGAGGAGTGCCATAGTTTTGGGGTTGAGGTAGCTAAAGAGGTGGGTGGCCGCGCTGAGGTCTTGGTTGAGGATATCACCGCGGATAATGCGGACACGGCCGGTAAGGTGGCGCAGCCGCCAGCGGGCCAGTCGGGCGACCATAGGGTGGTACTCGACGCCGACGCCGGTGGCGCCCAGCTCGGCAGCTAACGCGGCGGCCAGAATGCGGCCATCCCCACACCCCAGATCGTAGACAGTGCTCTTGGGCGTAAGCTTCAGAGCTGTAATGACGGCCGGAACGGCGCGGCGGGGGAGGGGAATGTATCCCACCCGGACGCCTGAAGACTGATACACGGCAAAGGTGAGCAGAAAGATCAGCAGCCCAAATAGCAGAACGATTATGACAAGTGCGCCAATAGATGCCAACATGGCCTCAGTGTAGCATGTGGCTCCAGGTGGCGGGTTTTGCTATGCTTCTAGTGGTGCGCCCCTGTAGCTCAGTTGGATAGAGCAGAGGACTTCTAAGCCTAAGGTCGTTGGTTCGAATCCAACCGGGGGCACCAGCACTTATTACGTACGCGCCGGTTCGGTAGGCGCTACATCGCCTCTTCAAAGGCTTCGGGCCGGATGTGGCGGGGGAGCAGAAAGCTGAGCGCGAAGGTGAGCGCAAGTAGGCCAAGCTCGTAGAAGATGCCGGAGCGGAAGGCGTGCTCAAAGTTATCGGCGTTAGCGGTCTTCGCGGTGTCGGCAATAGCCGTACCAATAGCCTGAGTGGCGGGGGTTTGGGGGCCGCTCTGCTGGCAGCTCGTTGGCACCACGCTGGTATCTTTTTCGTTGATGCGGTCGGTGTAGCAGTTACGGAAGCCTTGAACGATTGTGGCCTGAGCGCGAGACGGCAGATGATCAGCCGCGAGGTGTTGCTGGAGCTGAGGGACGGCCTTATCGAGGCTGTTGCTGGCGTTATGCGTCAGCTGGCCGAAGAAAACTACGCCGATCAGCGCGATACCGATAGCACCACCCACCTGTTGAACGGCGTTCAGTGTACCGGAAGCCGAGCCGGCGTGGTTGGGGTCGACATCATTAAGCGCCACGGCGAACACCGGCATCATAATCATGCCCATACCAAAACCAACCAGAAGCAGGCCGGGGGCGATAGCCAGCGGGGCGCTATGAATACCCCCGTGGCGCGTGATGGCGGTAACTATGAGTAGGCCGGCACCCATTACTACCGTGCCGAGCGTGACCGAGTAGCGCCCGAGCTTGGGAATCAGGGTTTTGGCCAGCGCGCCAATACTCACGGAAATACCAATCGCAATCGGGATGCCGGTAAGCGCGGCCTTCAGCACACTAAAGCCGAGCCCAATCTGCATCAGCAGTGTGAAGGTAAGGAAGAAGCCGAGCATGGCGGCCTCAAAAATAATGTTTACGACCAGGCCGAGCCGAAACGAGCCTTTGCGGAAGAGGGCGGGAAGGACGAGCGGAGAGCCATCGGTGGCCTCTTTGCGGCGCTGCCAGAGCGCAAACAGGATAAGGAGGGGGATTGAGGCCGCCATCATGAGGTAGATCCAGAGTGGCCAGCCGAGCTCGCGGCCTTGAATTAGCGGATAAACCAGCAACGAGAGCGCACCCATAATCAGACCCGTCCCCACCAAATCGAGCTTGAGGGGGTGGGCCGACTTACCATCCGGTAGGTAACGGGCGCCGGCAATCAGGCCAATAATGCCGATCGGTACGTTAATAAGGAAAATCGGGCGCCAATCGAGGCCAAACAGGTTAGCTTTAATTAAAATACCACCAATAATCGGCCCCAAAGAGGCAGAAAGTCCGCCCAGGGCGCCAAACAGCCCATTTACACTGGTGCGCTCGGATGGCTTATACATCACCTGCATTAGCGACATGACCTGGGGTACCATCAGCGCTGCCATGCTGCCCTGCAGCAGGCGGGCACCGATGAGTATGCCCGGCGCCCAGGCGAGACCGCTCAGCAGCGAGGCGATGGTAAAACCACCGACCCCGATCATAAATAGTTTTTTATAGCCAAACACGTCGCCCATGCGGCCGCCGGTAATCAGCAGCAGCGCAAAGGCCAGAGCGTAGCCAGCCACGAGCCACTGGACGGTGCTGTAGCTTGCGCCCAGGTTATGTTGAATCGAGGGGATCGCGATGTTCACGATGGTGCTATCGAGCAGATCCATGACGAACGCCAAGGAAACGACCAGCAGTGCTATGGTGCGCCGTCGCCCGCTAAAAGCCGCCGACTCTTCGCGAGCCGAGAGCGGAGCGGTAGTTGTGGATTCGGGTATGCCAGCCATTTACTTAGTGTACCGGTCGCGGCTCAGCAACGCCATCACAATAAGCCCTACGCCCATGCCCATCAAGGCACCCACCGGCAGAGCCAGGTAGAGCGGCTTAAACAAGAAGCCGGCGCCAAGTCCTAGGCAAAAACAGCCAGCCAGCGCAATGCCGCCAGATTCATAATCTTTAAAGGGGTTTTGGGGTGGGTGAATTTCATTACTCATGTTCATTTCCTTTTCATTAATTACTTAAATATCGAGATACTCAACCGGAGCCTCATCCTTGCTCTGGGCTTGCTGCATTAGCTTAACCAGCGCGCTGGGGAGCTTATCCTTAGCGGCCTCGGGGGAGTCAAACACCAGGAGCTGGGTGTCGGGGGTGTACTCAAAGTAGTCGGCGGTACGCCAAAAGTCTCGTCGGCGAAAAATGTTGTAATCGGGCTGCTTGGTGAGCTCCACCGCCCACTTACCCTTAGCCGTACGAAACACACGGGAGGTGTACCAATCTTCGTTATCGTCGGCGCCCTGCCACTTGATGACGAGCCGCCCACTAAAGCGCTTTTCCTGCTGAAAGCCCTTGGTGCCAACCTGCACCGTCACTTCTTTAAGGCCCTTTGATTGCGACTCGCTGCGGGCAATAAACTCCTTGAGCGCGCGCACGATAACAGATGAAAGGTTGTCACCGGCGAGCGCCTGGGCCCGCTCAAACATCGGCTGGTCGTCGGTTGCAACATAGATGGTTTTATTTGGCATACTCGTTTCCGTAGTTATACATACAAATATACATATAAATAATTATGGTGCAAGTGTTTCTTCACAGACACCCGTAAAAATGCTACGATGTTGTGGTTTTATGGCGAGTGTAGCTCAGTCGGTTAGAGCGACGGTTTGTGGTACCGTAGGTCGTGGGTTCGAGCCCCATCACTCGCCCCAGGAATTATTAACAGTCGCGAAAGCGGCTGTTTGTTCCTTTATAGAGGCAAAACTTTCGGTTCTAACCTTCTCGTATTCGGTTTCCAACTCGGCATAATTTTCAATAATAGGCTGGAACCATTTATGAGGAGTGACCGACAGCGTGCCGTCCGTAAGCGTTGCGTTTTGACCGAGAGCCGCGAAGATTTCTCTTTTGGTTCTAACGTCCCCGAATAAGAATGAGCGTCGGGCATAGCAGGCAAACTTAAATGTCTGTTCCGACAGCTTGAGCCAGTTGCGGGCTCGGTCTTCGTTTTGGTCTCGTTCTTCCTGCAATCTAGCCACTCGGGGTTGAAGCGTCTTCCGTTCTTTCTTGAACTCTTCGTCATTAATCAAATCTCGGTATCGCATCTTGGTGAGGTTGTCGAGCTGCTGCTGCGTGTCTGACAGCTCCTTGGTCAAAGCTTCTTGGATAATGGTGCGGTCGGTAATCTCTTTGTCATTAGCACGATTCAGCTTCTCCAAAGCCCAGCAGCCAGCAAGGAGGAATTGGACACACTGCTGCCCGCTCTGAGAAACAGTGACGAAGTAGAATTGCAGCGAATTATTTTTTCGAACGCGGGGACGAGGTAGCCTTAACCTACATCTGAAAGAGTATCCATCCAGAATATACATCGAAATTACGGGCAGAAAGCACGTTCCCAGATGGGTCATGTGTGAGTTCCCTTAACACATTGAGTAGTTTGATGGCGTATCCTTGCACATCCGGAGGTAGCTAGTTTTGCTCCCTTCCAATAATGAACGCCTCAGCTCCTATGGCAGCCTTTGGACGGGGGAAGATGATATAGTCACCTTCCTTTGCGATGAAATCTTCACCGGCTTGTGAGCCAAACTTTTGACCGGCTTCTAGACGCTGGAAGCTCCGAAGTTTTGGGTCGAGGTAAAAATCATCTGATGTTCGCAGGACAGCCTCACTAGCCTTGATTATCCGCTTCCTGCCTTGCGAAAAAGCCACGTCAGTATCCACCATCTCGTAAGCTTTGAGAAACTGGAAAATCACCTTCATTGCCAAGTCTTTGTATTCTTCTGGCTTGGTGAGCGGCCCGCACTCTACGCAAATGCCGACCTTGCCATTTCGATACATATAGCCATCGGTAGCTCCTGGCTCCGCCTCGGCCCAGTTGGTGGAAATTATGGAAGGGTCAAGTTTTTGGGCAATACCGAGGGCGTTCTCTTCGCAAATGGTAAAGGCTTCTCCCGCCTCCTCGTTGAAGGCGTGTAAATCCAGCAATGCATCACAGTTATCTAGTAAGGCCATCAATTCTCTGGCCCGCTCGTCCTCATACGTATTGCCATTGTTACCCGGAAACAAGCAGCGGTTTAGGTTTTTGTCGACAACCCGGACATTACGCTGGATTGCCGGAGGGTTAGCAAAGGCAAAGAAAACAGTGCCTTTTTCAAGGTTGAGCTTTGGTATCATCTCCTGTAATGCCAAAACGCCTACCTGCTCGTTGCCGTGAACGCCAGCAAAAATTGCCACTGATGGCCCAGGTTTCTCACCTTTTAATTCGATTGTTTCTGATGTAACTTCTAATTTTTGCATAAGTAGTTCCTTGTTAATTGTAGCCGAGTTGGTGGCGGGGAGAGATAGACCCTCCCCGCCGAGACTAAGTGAGCTTCCAGCTTGTAC
>JASLFZ010000071.1 GCA_030150485.1 Candidatus Saccharimonadales bacterium
CATTAACGACCAGTCGGTTTTCCCGGAGCTGAGCTACGAGGAGACGGCCAACCGCCACGGTTTGCAGATCAATATCGTGACGAGCGCCGCGACTCCCGAAGAAAGCCGCAAACTATTAGAACAAATGGGATTTCCCTTCCAGAGGAGTAAGTAATATGGCCCGAGTAGCCTTAATCGTAAAAGCCAACCGTAAGCCGAAGTTCAGTAGCCGGCAGGTGAACCGCTGCAAACTGTGTGGCCGTAGTCATGCTTACATGCGTAAGTTTGGCATGTGCCGTATCTGTTTCCGCGAGCACGCCAGTCGCGGCCAGATTCCGGGCGTCACTAAGGCGAGTTGGTAAGGAGGTAGCTATGACAGATCCCATCGCAGATATGCTGACCCGCATCCGCAACGCCATTGCTGCTTCGCGCACGCACGTGGTGCTGCCCCATTCCAAGATGAAGGAAAGCATTGCCAAAATATTAAAAGATAACAACTTCGTGGTTGATTACCGCGTGGAGACGAGCGGCCAGTTTAAGTCGCTGGTGGTGACCGTGCACTCGAGTGACGATGAACCGGCAATTACGTCGCTGCAGCGTGTTTCGAAGCCTGGGCGCCGTGTGTATACCAGTGCGGGGGACATTCCCTTGGTACTGGGTGGCCGCGGTATGGTGATCGTCTCCACACCGGGTGGTTTGATGAGCGGCCGCGACGCTCGCCGCAAGGGTCTTGGCGGCGAATTAATCTGTAGGGTGTGGTAAGATGAGCCGGATTGGACGAACCCCTATCGAAGTTCCTACTGGCGTGACCGTCGAGATCGCGGGCGAGATGGTAACCGCAACCGGGCCTAAGGGCTCGCTGGTGGTGCAGCTGCTACCTGGCATTGGCGTGGAGCAGCAGGATAATGTGCTGACGGTGATCCGTCAGATCGACGACGATGAGCGCCAGCGGACCTTTGGCCTGATGCGCACGCTCATCAACAACATTGTGGTTGGCGTTAGTCGCGGGTATGAGCGCCAGCTGGAGATTAATGGTGTGGGCTACCGAGCGAACCTGGCCGGCCAAAATCTTAACCTCAGCCTGGGCTACTCGCACCCGATTGCGTTCCCGCTGCCCGCCGGCGTCGCGGCCAAGATTGAGCGCAACGTTATCACCCTGAGCGGCGCCGATAAACAACTGGTAGGCCAGGTGGCCGCTAACATCCGGGCGCTGCGCAAGCCGGAGCCATATAAAGGAAAAGGTATTAAATACGTAGAAGAGCGCATCCGCCGCAAGGCCGGTAAAGCGGCTTCGAAATAGGTAAAGCGATTATGAGTACAACAAACCTACAAGCAAAAGAACAACGTCGGCGCCGCACCAAAGCGAAGATTACCGGTACAGCCGAGCGGCCGCGGTTAGCGGTGCGCGTGAGTAACCGGCATCTTACCGCCCAGCTGATTGATGATGCAGGCAGCGTGACACTGGCAGGCGTAACGACGCTGAAAGCGCCGGCCGGCTCCATGACCAGCCGAGCTACCTGGCTGGGTGAGCAGATTGCGGCCAGTGCCAAGCAGCACAAAGTAAAAAGTGTTATTTTTGATCGCGGCAGCAAAATTTATCACGGCCGCCTGCATGCTCTAGCCGAAGCGGCCCGTGCCAAAGGATTGGAGTTTTAATGGCAGTTCAGCAACAGCCCAAAGAGTTTGAGGAGACGGTTATCTCGATTGATCGCGTTGCGCGCGTGGTAAAAGGAGGCCGCCGTTTTCGCTTCCGCGCTACCGTCGTGATTGGTGACGGCAAGGGCCGCGTCGGTCTCGGTATCGGCAAGGGTGGCGAGGTGATGACCGCAATTGCCAAAGCCGTGGCCCGTGCCCGTCGCAACCTGATTACGATTCCGTTGGTTGAGGGCAGCATTCCTCACGAGATCACGGTGCGCTTTTCCGGCGCCCAGGTCATGCTTAAGCCGGCCTCGGCTGGTACCGGCGTCATCGCCGGTGGTGCAGTGCGTAACGTAGTTGAGGTGGCCGGCATTCACGATCTGCTGACCAAGTCGTTCGGTTCAACCAATAAGGTGAACAACGCTTATGCGACGATTTTGGCGCTTTCAAGCCTCAAGGCCGGCCCAGCTCGCTCAGCGAAGCCAAAGGCGGCTGCAACTAAAGAGAAAGTGGCGGCATAGGAAGCTTATGAAAGTACATGAACTACAACTAAAGGCTGCTAAAACCGCTAAGCGGGTAGGACGCGGTATCGGCTCTGGCAAAGGCAAAACCTCCGGTCGGGGCACCAAGGGCCAGAACTCTCGTAGTGGTGGCGGTGTCCGACCCGGCTTCGAGGGTGGCCAGAACCCTCTCGCCAAGCGCTTACCGAAGAAGCGAGGCTTTGCGTCGCTCTCGCGTGTTGAGTATGCCACTATCTCGCTAACCCAGTTAAATGAACTTAAGGGCGCTAAAATCACTGCCGCGCTGCTCGTAGAAGAGGGTATAATCAAAAATATTCAGACGCCGGTGAAGGTGCTGGGTACGGGCACCCTGAGCAAAAAGCTTGATGTCACCCTGCAGGGGGCTACCAAAACCGCTGTGGCCGCCATTAAAGCGGCGGGTGGTAGCTTCACGGCGGCAGCGATGGTCAAGTCGCCTAAGCGCCCATCAAAGCGTAACCGCACCAACTAAGTCCGGAGGAGGGCACGCGTGAATCTTCAGACCTTACGGCAAGCCTGGCGCTCACCTGAGCTACGCAAGCGAATTGGTGTGGTTATTGGCATTCTAATTGTGTTCCGGTTGCTCTCGTATGTGCCGGTGCCGGTGCCAAACAACGCTACGCTGGCGCAGTTCCTCAAGACCTTATTTAACTCTAACCAGCTGCTAGGCTTTGCAAACCTGTTTTCCGGTGGCGGTTTGAGCAACTTCTCGATTATTATGATGGGCCTAGGGCCATACATTAACGCCTCCATTATTGTCCAGTTACTGACTAAAGTGATTCCAACCCTCGAGGCGCTGAGCAAAGAGGGGGAGCAGGGGCGCCAAAAAATAAACCAGTACACCAGGCTCCTGACGATCCCCCTGGCCGCCATCCAGTCGGTGGGTATGATCTTGCTGATCCGTCAGACGGCGCTGCAGAGCACCCAAACCGATCTCATTGGCCATCCTGGCCCACTCCAGTGGTTCCTGATGATCGTTAGTATGACCGCCGGTACCATCTTCCTCATGTGGCTCGGCGAGCTGATTACCGAAAAGGGTATCGGGAATGGTATCTCGCTGATTATCTTTACCGGTATTATGTCGCGGCTGCCTAGCAGCGCCGGCCAGTTTTTAAGCTTGGCCTCGGGTGATAGCGGCAAGATTATTCAGCTCATCCTGTTCCTAGGGCTCTCGGTGGTGGTGATCTTTGCGCTCGTGATGCTTAACGAGGGGCAGCGCTCCATCCCGGTCTCGTACGCGAGGCGGGTGCGCGGCAACCGCATCTACTCAGGTGTGGACACCTATCTGCCGATTCGGCTGATTACCGCTGGCGTTATTCCGATCATTTTTGCGCTGGCTTTTCTGGCCGTGCCAACCTTCTTGGGGAACCTGCTGACCAGCGCCAAAACCGCCTGGATCGCCAGCGTGGCGCATTGGGCAACCAGCTTCTTTGCGACCACCAGTATCACCTATGCGGCCAGTTATTTCTTGCTGGTGGTGCTGTTTACCTACTTTTACACGGGGGTAGTCTTTAATGCCGAAGACATTGCCGAAAATATGCAGAAACAGGGCGGCTTTGTGCCCGGTATCCGTCCTGGCCGCGAGACGGCCGCTTACCTGAGCAACGTGGTGAACCGATTAACTTTGATTGGCTCGATTGCGCTCGGGTTTGTTGCGATCCTGCCGTTTGTGGTACAGCACTTCACGCACACCAACACCTTAACGCTCGGCGGCACCGGGCTGCTGATTATCGTGGCGGTGGCGCTCGAAACCTTGAAGCAGCTGCAGAGCCGCGCGATCGAAATCAGCTACGACACGTACTAATATGGCAAAAATCCCAGATGGCGCAAAACGAGTATTCCAGGGCATACTATTTGACGTCTATCAGTGGCAACAACAGATGTTTGATGGCAGCGAGTCAACCTTTGAGATGCTGAAGCGCCAGGATACCGTCACTATCATTGGTATTACGGAAGACGATCAGATCATTACGATTATCGATGAGCAGCCTGGCCGTGCCGCGCGGATTATGTTTCCGGCTGGCCGCCTGAACGACGCCGAGGATGCACTTGAGGGCGCCAAGCGAGAGTTCATAGAAGAGACCGGTTATACCAGCGACGAGTGGGAGCACTGGCAGACCTTTGATGGCGGCACCGAGATGGAGGTACGCTTTGGCTACTACGTGGCGCGCAACTGTCGTAAAACCGCTTCGCAAAGCCTTGATCCGGGTGGCGAGAAGGTAGAGTTGCGTCTGGTGAGCCTTGACCACGTACTGGACGACATCATCAGTGGCCGCCAACAGGCGTGGAGCATCGGTACGTACATTATGCAGCAGCTATTACTCGGCAAACGCGAAGAACTCGAAAAATTCCTTTTTAATCATAAAAAGTAACGAAAATATCCTTTACAACTCCTTAAAAAATCGGTAGAATACTCAATTGTAGTTCACTATGTCTGATACAAAGGAAGTAATTGAGTTGTCCGGTACCGTTCTGGAAACTCTGCCCAACGCAATGTTTAAGGTAGAGCTCGAGAACGGTCACGTTATTTTAGCCCATATTTCGGGCAAAATGCGCATGTATTACATTCGCATTCTTCCGGGAGACAAGGTGACGGTGCAAATGACGCCCTACGATCTGAGTAAGGGCCGTATTACGTATAGGCATAGAAGTTAAAGGGAAATCATGAAAGTCCGACCAAGCGCCAAAAAAATGTGTTCCAAGTGCAAGATCATCCGCCGCGAAGGCGTGGTGCGGGTGCTGTGTGAAAACCCTAAGCATAAGCAGCGGCAGGGTTAAGGTCTGATGGCACGTATTTCTGGCGTAAATCTCCCCAACGGTAAGCGAGTCGAAATCGGCTTAACCTACATCTTTGGGATTGGCTTGACCAAAGCGCAAGAGATTCTAGCTGCAACCAAGATCGACCCCAACACGCGGGTGAAGGATCTGACCGAGGCTGAAGAGGTCAAGCTGCGTGAGTTTATCGATAAGAACCTGACCGTTGAGGGCGATCTGCAGCGAACGGTTTCCCAGGCCATCAACCGGCTGAAGGACATTAATGCTTACCGTGGCCTGCGTCACAAGAACAATCTGCCGGCCCATGGCCAGCGCACCAAGACCAACGGTCGCACCAAGCGCGGTCGCAAGGTAACGATGGGGAGCGGCCGTAAGAAGGCGGCATCTAAGACTTAAGGAATATTATGGCTACTGCAACTAAAACAACCCGACGTCGAAAGACCAAGCGCACCGTTGCGGTGGGTCACGTGCACGTGCATGCTACCTTTAATAATACGATTGTGACGATTAGTGACGAGCAGGGCAACTCGATTGCCTGGGCTAGCGCCGGTGGAGCCGGTTTCCGCGGTTCACGCAAGAGCACACCATACGCTGCCGGTGTGGCCGCCGAGAAAGCTGCCGCGGCCGCCAAAGATATGGGGCTGACCAAGGCCCACGTGCTGGTACGAGGTATTGGTAGCGGTCGCGAGTCGGCCGTGCGGGCACTTTCGACTGCCGGCATTCAGGTTGCGAGCATTAAGGATGTAACGCCGGTGCCACACAATGGCTGCCGGCCAAAGAAACCGAGGCGCGTCTAATGGCTCGTGATCTAGCCCCCATCGTCAAGCGCTCGCGCCGCGAAAAAACCCCTTTGCACCCAAAGGCGGTTAAGGGCCTGACGGTGAAGAATTACGGCCCCGGTGAGCACGGCCAGTCACGCATGCGCGGCAAGCCGAGCCAGTATTCCATCCAGTTGCGAGAGAAGCAAAAGGTGAAGCGGTTTTACGGGTTACTGGAAAAGCAGTTTCGCCGGGTGGTGGCTGAGGCGGAGCGCCGCCAGGGCGTCACCGGCGACACCTTGATTGAGCTGCTTGAGCGCCGACTCGATAATGTAGTATATCGCCTCAATTGGGCGCCGAGCCGTCAGGCCGCTCGCCAGGTGGTAACCCACGGGCACATTCTCCTAAATGGTAATCGTGTAGACATCCCGTCGATTCAAGTGAAGGCCGGGGATGAGCTGACCGTGCGGCCGAAAAGTGCTGCCAACACCTATTTCACCACTATGAAGGCCGAATTGGCCAAAAATCAACCGACTATTAGC
Source organism: Candidatus Saccharimonadales bacterium (assembly GCA_030150485.1). Taxonomy (GTDB): domain Bacteria; phylum Patescibacteriota; class Saccharimonadia; order UBA4664; family SCTI01; genus JASLFZ01. Next base: position 6,232 of record JASLFZ010000071.1, read on the forward strand.
TGGCTGAGTTATGACGTTAAGAATTTGAAGGCCAAAGTAACCGGCCAGCCAATTCGCGACGAAATCAACGAAGAGATTAATGAGCAGTTAATAATTGAGTTTTACTCACGTTAAATAAAGAGGAATCCACCGTGCTATACGACATCCAGCTCCCCGCAATTAAGACCGTTAAGGAAGAGGGTAACCGCGCTACATTTGCGATTGAGCCTCTGTACTCTGGCTACGGTATGACGCTTGGCAACAGTCTGCGTCGGGTAATCCTCTCGAGCTTGGGCGGAGCGGCCGTGACCGCCGTCAAGATTGATAATGTGGCCCACGAGTTCTCGACCATTGATGGCGTTAAAGAGGATGTCGTAGAAATTATCCTGAACCTCAAAAAGCTGCGCTTTAAGGTTTACAGCGACGAGCCACAGTTCTTGATTTTGACTAAAAAGGGCAAAGGCGTCGTGAAGGGGTCGGACATTAAGGCCAACGCCGACATTGAAATTATTACTACCGACCAAGCGATTGCGACCATTGATAGCGATAAGACCCAGATTGGTATGGAGATCAAGGTTGAAAAGGGCCGCGGTTACGTGCCGGTTGAATCGCGCGAAAATGAGAAGCTGGAAGTTGGCATGATCGCGGTAGACGCGATTTACTCTCCGGTAAAGCGCGTACGCTACAACGTCGAAAACACTCGTGTCGGCCAGGTGACCGACCTCGACCGCTTGGTACTAGAGGTTGAGACCGATGGCTCGATTAGCCCGCAGGACGCGGTAACCCAAGCCTCTGAGATTCTCGTGCGACACTTTGCGGTGGTAGCTGGCCAGTCGGCACCGGTTAGTGGCGGAGCGAGTGCCGGTATTGGCGCCGGCGAAGAGGTCAACGAGTCGAATGCGGCCAAGATCATGATCGAGGAGGTCAACTTCTCGCCGCGCACTACCAACGCGCTGCTGAACAACGACATCCGCACCATGAAGGATTTGCTGGGTTTGAGCGACGCCGAGCTCCGCGAGCTCAAGGGCTTCGGTGCCAAAGCCTATGAAGAAGTTAAAGATAAGATTGCCGAGCTCGACCTAGCACAAGAGGTAGAGGCCTAAGATGCACCGCCACGGCTATCAGGGAAGAAAGTTGCAACGGGCGGCCGGACCGCGCCGGGCGCTGATTCGTGGTCAGGTGACCTCATTGGTGCTGCACGAGCAGATTACCACCACCGAAGCCAAGGCAAAGGAGATCGCACCGTACTTTGAGCGACTCGTAACCAAGGCTAAAAAGGGTGATCTCTCCAACCGTCGCCGCATCCGGGCATTTTTACTAACCGATAAGGCGACCGAAAAGATGGTTAGCCAGATTGGGCCGGCCTTTAAGGATCGTGCAGGCGGGTATACACGCGTGATTAAGTTGGGGAACCGTCAGGGCGATAACGCGGCGATGGCGGCGGTAATGCTGACCGAGAAGATTGATCATGCGGCCGGAGCGCCTGCTAAATCAGCTTCGGCTGCGGAACTCGCCGCCGGCTCAAACAGTCCTCGCTCGAAGGCTGCTCCAGCAGGCGCTCCAGCGAAGTTGAAAAAGGCCGCTAAGCCCAAGAAGGCTGAGGCTGCATCATGATGAAGACCTACTCAGCAAAGCCCTCCGAGGTTACGCGTAACTGGTACGTGGTTGACGCGGCTGGCATGACGCTCGGCCGCCTGGCGACCATTGTGGCCGTTCAGTTAACCGGCAAAAATAAGCCCATGTATACCACTCATATCGATTGTGGCGACAATGTTGTTATCATTAACGCGGCCAAAATAGTGGTGACCGGCAACAAACTGGCCGATAAGATGTATTACCGACACTCGGGCTACCCGGGCGGCCTCAAGGAAACCAACTTAGAAAAGGTGATGGCGACCCATCCCGAGCGAGCCATTGAGTCGGCGGTGAAAGGTATGTTGCCAAAGAACCGCTTGCAGGCCGATCGTATGAAGCGTTTGAAGGTGTATGCCGGTGCCGATCACCCTCATGCTCCCAAAAACCCCGTAACCCTAGGAGTAACCAATGGCTGAAAACGAACACTACCACTACGCCCTCGGCCGTCGCAAAGAGGCCATTGCTACCGCGCGCCTCTACAAGGGTGACGGTGAGATTCTCATTGATGAAAAGCCGGCCGCCGAATACTTTAATAATGAAGCCTTAATCCAATTACTGCAGCAGCCAATTATCCTGGCTGGCCAGGAGAAAAAGCTGCGCATCACGCTGAAGGTGAGCGGTGGCGGTAAGCGCGGACAGGCCGATGCTGCTCGTCTGGCAATTGCTCGCGCCTTGAACGTGATGAGCGAGGACTTGCACACTACCCTGAAGAAAGCCGGCTACCTGACGCGCGACCCGCGCGAAAAAGAGCGCAAAAAGCCAGGCCTCAAGCGCGCCCGCAAGGCCCCACAGTTTAGTAAGCGTTAATCTCTTTTGGTACACTCTGACTAAGCAGTTGTTCGGTTCTCGTCGAAAGGAACATCATGTTTATCCCGCACCTTACTATCGTAAGCAAGCAGTCCTGGCATTATCGCTTGGTATCGGGACTCAACAAGCTCTTCAATGAACCAAAACCAGAGTCAGTATGCAAGTACTGGTGTGTGGAGCTTCCAGGCAGTCTCATGTTCGTTGCCATATATGGGGCATTTGCACTGTTCATTGTTCTTGGTTTGCTGGCTTTGATCGGCTTGGGTGTCTGGGAAGCTGTATATCACCCTATGAAGGCTCTGGCTGATGTTGGCTATATAATGGCATTGGCTGCAGCCGTAGCGCTTATTATAGGGCTATGTGTATGGGGGGAGAAATTTGTAAAGCGTCATTGCCCACCACTGACCATTCACGATTAGCTCAAGTTGTGTAAAGAAGATGAAGGCGACGGAGTAATGCTTCGTCGCCTTCCTGAATATTATCTTAGATTATTTCGAAAGGGTCTCCCGGCCCCATTTGAGAGCGCTGGCCATCCAGATCAGCTCGGCGTAGGCGGCGCGAATGGTTTTGTCGTAGCGCTCGCGGTGCTCGGGCTTGAGCTCACCCTCTGCAAATAAGTCCTGCACAGTCGGGAACTGGACATCGGTAAAGGTGGCGACGAGTCCCATCTCGCGGACGGTGTTCACGAGCGCCTCGATGGCGCGAATGCCACCCCAGTGGCCACTGCTGGCGCCGGCAAAGGCGACCGGCTTGTGAACATAGTTCTCGAGTTCGCTATCGAGCATACGCTTGAGTGAACCGGGAAAACTATGATTATACTCCGGCGTCACAATAAAGAAGCCATCCGCCCAGACGGTGAGCTCGGTGTAGCGCGGGTCTTTGCCTTCGGGATCGTTGCCGTCCCCGGGAAAATGAAAGGCGGTGGGGTCGGCGAAGCGCGTCTCGATAGTCTCGATGGTGGTGCCAATGTGGTGCACCAGGTGGGCGGCGTGGATGGACTGGCGCTGGGCGCGAGTGGTACCGGCCAGTACGGCGATGTGGAGCTTGCTCATACCGCTACGATAGCACGACAAGCGTAACCGCGATATACTGGAACTCGTGAACACGAATCAAGCATCAGGTAGGGTTTTAGCCGCGGCCGTTGGGCTGCTGCTCGTCGGCTCGGTGGGCTTTGCTCACTTTCAGCACGTGGGTTACGGCGAGGCGTTTTACCAAAGTTTGCTACTTCTGCTAACACACTACGACCATTTCAACGCGCAAGATACCGGCAGTCGTATCATTACCATTGGGCTCATTTTGGGCAGCTTCGCCCTAATCGGTTATTTGCTTAAGTGGTTTGCCGAATATATGATTGGGGTTGGAGATAACGTACGGAAACGCCGCTTGCACGCTAAACTAAGTAAATTACACGATCATTATATTATTTGCGGGCTCGGGCGCGTAGGTACTCAGGTGGCGCGCGAGATGGCGCTGGAAAAGGTGCCGTTTGTGGCGCTCGACCGTGATCAGGTGAAGGTTGATGAGGCGATGGCGGCAGGCTACCTGGCGTTCCAGGCCGACAGCGCCTCCGAAGAAGCGCTGAAGGAGGCGGGTATTGATCGGGCGAGCGGGCTGGTGGCGTCCCTCAATGAGGACTCCCAGAACTTGCTGGTGACGCTGGCGGCTCGAGCGATGAATAGCGAATTGTATATTGTGGCGCGCGCTAATCGAACCGAGAACGAGGCCAAGCTGAAGCATGCCGGAGCCGACCGAGTGGCGTTTCCGTATCAAATTGGCGGGTATCACATGGCATCGATGGCGCTGCGGCCAAGCGTGGTGGATTACATGGACATTATTAGCAGTTCTGGTGCGATAACCGACTTGGAGGTTGAGGAGATGGTGGTGGG
>JASLFZ010000045.1 GCA_030150485.1 Candidatus Saccharimonadales bacterium
GTGCGACCCGTATCTCAACACCGATGCCGGCACCCTGAACCCCGCCGAGCACGGCGAGGTTTTCGTAACCCAGGATGGCGCCGAAACCGATCTGGACCTCGGCCACTATGAGCGCTTTCTCGATGAAGATCTGACGCGCAAGAGTACTGTCATGAACGGCCAGATCTACACTCAGCTGGTGGCCGACGAGCGCGCCGGCAAGTATCTTGGTAAGACCGTCCAGGTGATTCCGCACGTCACCGACACCATTCAGCAGCGCATCGAGGCGGCTGGTAAAGGCTACGACATTCATATTGTGGAAATCGGCGGCACCGTCGGCGACTACGAAAGCTTGGCTTTTATTGATGCCATCCGCCAGTTCCGCCGCCGCGTTGGCCGCGAGCACGTCGCGAGCGCCATGGTGGTGTATCTACCTTATTTGGAGGCCAGCAAAGAGCTGAAAACCAAACCGGCCCAAAATGCGGTGCGCGATCTCCGCGCCGCCGGTGTTTCGCTCGACGTCATTTTTGCCCGCGCCGACCACCCGGTGGCTGACGGCATTATCAATAAAATGAGCCTGTTCTGCGATCTCGGCAAAGAGGCGATTGTGGCGCTGCCGACCGCTAAAAGTGTGTATGAGGTGCCGCTAACGCTCGAAGAGTCGGGTATCGCCGATTACATTTGCAAACGGCTGGGCCTGGCCGCCTCGCAGCCGGACATGGCTAGCTGGCGCGAACTTAATACCATCATCGCGAACAAAACCAAGCCGCCGGTGCGCATTGGGGTGGTGGCAAAATATATGGATCACGAGGACACCTATACCAGCGTCACCGAGGCGATCAAGTCGGCGGCTTGGAAGCATGGCCGCCAGCCGGAGATTGCGTGGGTGGACGCGGAAAAGGTGGAGCAGCGCAACGCCGCCGAGCTGCTCAAGGGGCTGGCGGGCGTGATTGTGCCCGGTGGGTTCGGCTCGCGCGGCGTCGAGGGCAAAATTGCCGCCGCCGCTTACGCCCGCGAAGCCAAGCTGCCATATCTGGGGCTATGTCTCGGTATGCAGGTGGCCGTGATTGCTGTGGCGCGTGAAGCGCTGAATGACCCTGCCGCCAACACGATGGAGATTGACCCTCAGGCCAAGAATTTGGTTATTGCGCTGATGGATGAGCAGCGCCACGTGGTAGATAAGGGCGGCACCATGCGGCTGGGCAACTATCCCTGCAAGCTGGTGGCCGGCTCCAAGGCCCGCGCCGCTTACGGCGACGCTGAGCTGATCGAGGAGCGCCACCGCCACCGCTATGAGTTCAATAATGAGTACCGCGATCCGTTGGCCGCCGCCGGCCTCAATGTCGTTGGCACCTCGCCGGACGACAAACTGGTGGAGGTGATTGAGCTGGCCGACCACCCCTTCTTCGTTGCCAGCCAGTTCCACCCCGAGTTTACCTCGCGGCCAAGTAAACCCAACGCGCTATTCGACGCCTTTATTGCGGCATCGGTCGCTAAAGTATAGCGATCTAGCTGCCAAGTACAATGCGCCCATCATTGAGGTAAACAAAGTTTACAACCTGTTAACTTTATTTACTTTGCAGCGGGACGAAACCAAGACCCAGACGCAAAACGCCCGCCGAAGCGGACGCCTCGGCGGACTTAATAAAGGGGATCTTAATTGGTGCAAACCGCCGCCTAGCTTCTTGAAGAAGCTGCTAGCAGCGCACCTTCACATGCGGCCGAAAGCGCTGTGGCGGGGAGGGCCGGTTGGACGATGGGTGCGCCTCGCGTTATTTTGACGATAACTTCGCACAATACTGGAGCTTGCGTCGATCCGCCATAGTACTTCACAGACCCACCATCTTCATGCACGCTAACCACCTTTAGGCCTGGCAAATCGACCTCCAACAAATGCTTAACTTCTGCATCCTGCCGTGCTTCCTTCTTATTGGAGTTTTTGAGTATGCCAGTAAAAATTAGCACCATCGTAATGGCCATTGTCAGGATGAACCAGCCAGCGAGAGCTGGGTCAGAAGTATGCAGGAATGCTATAAAAAGCATAATGCAAATTATCCCCAGTACGATCGCGGCTATAATGAAGCCGTTCATTACTATCACTTCCTTTGGGTAAAGGGAAAGATCATTATATTAGTACAGCAATTACGAGGCTAAGTCAAAAAGAGGATTAGTCGACGACGCTAACAAATGTGCGGCGGACTTTTTGCCCGGTAAACTTGGTCACGAAGCGTTGGCTAAAAGCGACCTGGCCGCTGCGCATAGCGTAGATGGTCTGGTCTTTGCCAACGGCTGCGCCGACGCCCGGCTCCATGCGAGTGCCGCGCTGGCGCACGATGATACCACCGGTCTTCACCAGCTCACCACCAAACAGCTTGACGCCTAAGCGCCGACCAGCTGAATCATGAACATTTTTGACCGAACCGCCGGCCTTTGTATGCGACATTTACGACTTCCTCATTATGAGCAACTGCCGCCCAACCACTTGCTGGGGGCGCCGATAGACCAGTTTGCGGCTATCAACAGTTGCGAAACTTTTCAAAGTATAGCCTAAATCAGGTAGGCGGTCAATGATTTCGGTGGTGCGCCAGCCAGCGGCGGTACGCCAAACGGGGGCGGTCATGGTGACCTCCGCACTAGCAGGCAGTTGAGCCGCCCAGTGGCGCAAGCTGGCGGTATATAAATCGAGCAGCTCGGCTTGCAGTCTGGCCACCTCCGGCTCGGTTGGCTGCCGGGAAAGATGCGGTCCCAGGTAGCCCTCGCTCACAATTGCAAGGGGTGGGGAGGGGAGCTGCACCGAGGTCGCGTCCGCCAAGCTCGCCTCGGCGGGCGGCAGCTCGGGCATGCGCTCGCGCAACCAAGCTACGTTTTCGGTACTGGAGGCCACCATCTCCGCGTTAATGTCTGAGCCTGCCGCCGCGCGACCGAGCAGCAGTGCCTCCTGCAACACCACACCGGTGCCGCAAAATGGATCATAGATAGCCGACACTGAGGTAGTATTTATCATGATCTGGGTTAGCTTCGGTGGCAGCATGCCAATCTTGGCGCTGCGGCTGGGGCGCGCGTAGTCCCGGGCGGCGTATGCATCGATATCCTGCACTTGCTCGGTTATCGCTACCACCATCTGCTGCTTAGCGGTAACAACCAAAAGTTCGAAGCCGCCTCGGGTCAGGCCATTAAATTTGACCTGGGCCGCGGTCAGCGCGGTACTTGGGTGCGGCGCCACAAACCGCACCGAGCCGCGCCCGCGCAGCCGCTTTTTGAGGGTTAGGCCCACCGCGGTCACAAACTTGGGGGAAATCGACGAGCCGTAATAGCTCAAACCAAAGGTGGTTTTGCCCTCGCGCACCGGCAACTCATCTGGTGTGATCGGGGTTTCGTTCAAGTCGCGCACCGGGCCGTGGTAGAGTACGCGCCCAATCTTAATAGTGCCGCCCAAGCGGTTGATATCGAGGGGCGTGTCGAAACCGGCGGCTGGCGTGCCAAAACGCTGCACCTCCGCTCCCAGTAGAGATTCGAGCTCTACTAAGCCAAACTCTGGCTGTCGCCCCAAAATTGCGATATACTTCATGAACCTATTGTATAGGAAGCTAACAGATTGACATATCGGTTATGCTAACTTATGCTTCGGGTGTAGGGTGAGCCCAGCAGCTTGATAACTCAACCAAGCCAGCCGAGCTCGTTTTTTTGTCCTCCGACGAAGGGAACTACTGTGGGTACTGCTGTAACGCCTCAACGGTCACGCAGGCGCGCCGTCCATCAGGTCGCATCATGGCTGCGCAGCCATGGGCATAAGGACGTAGAGGTTCTCGAGCGCAAGGTCACTCTGGAGCTGCCGCAGGGTCGCACGCGAGATGTTCAGTTCAACCTCTTCCTGCCTCGGGAGTCGTCATATGTCCTCGTGACGCCATTTTGCCACAACGACCGCTCAAAAGAGGCGCGTAGGTTGCGGAACGAGCTCGCTAGGACGAGGGCGTACGCTTGTAGTCAAGGCGTCAAGTGCTTCTATGTCGAGGGGTCTTTGCTCGAAGGCCTCATGGAAGGCAAGGGCTCAGCCAAGAACAAGATGCTCGATCTGCTGCACGACAGGAAGGTAACCGCTGGGCGAGAAAGTACTTCAAGGCAGCCAGTTTCTGCCTCCCGGGCGGGGCGACGGTCGAGGCGCTATCGCCATACGCCTCAGCTGCGACGACCGGCGCTGCACACCGCATAGCTGCAAGTTTTGTTGGGCTGCCCCGGGCTTCGGCCCGGGGCAGCATCAGCCGCCATTATCAATTTAGCCGTATACTAGAACCATGCAGCCCCCCAGTGACCAAGCCATTGGCGTCAAAGCCTTTTTAGATATTCTTAATGAAACCCTAACCTTTGCCTTTCCGGCCGTAACGGTAGAAGGGGAGGTGTCGAGCTTCAAGGTTAACCAAGGCAAGTGGGTCTTTTTCGACCTCAAAGACGAGGACGCCACGCTGCCCTGCTTTATGCCGGTTTACCAGCTCAAGGTGCCGCTGGAAGATGGCATGAAGGTGCGGGTGAGCGGCGTGCCCAAGGTGACGAAGTGGGGTAAGTTCAGCCTGACAGTGCGCAGCGTTACTCTGGCCGGCGAGGGCGAGCTCAAGCGGGCCTTTGAGCTGCTGAAGGCTAAGCTCGGTGCCGAAGGGCTGTTTGCCGACGAGCGCAAACGGCCGTTGCCGCAGTTTCCTCAGACGATCGGTTTGGTGACCTCTGGCCAGTCGGCGGCCTATGCTGATTTCATGAAAATTATTGGCGGTCGGTGGGGCGGTCTGACCATCCAGCTGGCCGACGTGCAGGTTCAGGGAGTGGCCGCGCCCGATCAAATCATCGGCGCCATCAACTACTTTAATACTATGGCTGCACCGCCCGACGTGCTGGTGGTGATTCGTGGTGGCGGTAGTCTCGAAGATCTGCAAGCCTTTAATACGGAAGCGGTGGCCCGAGCCATCGCGGCCAGCCGCGTGCCAACGCTGGTGGGCGTTGGCCACGAGGTGGACGTCGGCCTGGCCGATTTTGCGAGCGACCGCCGCGCCGCCACCCCCACCGATGCTGCGCGCATTGTGGTGCCGGATCGCGATCAGATGATGGGGGAGGTGGCCCAGCGCCAGCGCCAGCTCGCGAGCAGTATGCGGCATCAGCTAGCTAGCTATCAGCAGGCCATCATCCATCAAATGACGGTACTGGAGCGCTTTGTGCGGCTGCCGCGACAGCGCCTGGAAACGCTTGAGGTGCGCCTGCTCGTCACCCAGCGCCAAACGCTCATCACTCAGCGCCAAAAGCTGCTGGCCTTAACGCGGCTGCTGGGTAGTTTTGACCCTGCGGCCACCCTTAAGCGCGGCTATGCGATTGCGCGCCACGAGGGTAGCGTAGTTACCGCTGCCAACCAGGTTTCAGCCGGAAGTGCGCTCATGATACAATTGGCCGCAGGATCGGTCCAGACGACCGTAGGGGAGACCCCTAAAACTACTACCAAGCAGGACACTAAGCATGAGTGATAAGCCAGATTTTAGCGCCAAACTTCAAGAACTCGAAGCCATCACCACTTGGTTTGAGTCCGACGAGGTGGATTTGAACGCCGCCCTGGCCAAGTTTGAGCGCGGCATGGAGCTGGCCAACGAGCTCAAGCGTGAGCTGGGCCAGATAGAGAACCGCGTCGAAAAGATCAAGGCTAAGTTCGATGCGCCGACGGCGAGCAGTGGATCCATCGAGCCACTCCCCGCCGGCGACACTCCCGCCGCGGACGAGCCTACCCTGTTCTAATGGGAGCGGCCTTTTGGGTGTTTGCGGGGCTGGTGGGCTGCTTTGGCCTCGGCGCCTTGTTGGGAGCGCCGTTTCTGCCCATCCGCCGGCCTGACCTGGATGCGGCCTTAGACCTCGCCGGCGTGGCGGCTGGGCAAACCGTCATCGACTTGGGTTCTGGTGACGGTCGTATGCTCGTCGCTGCCGCTCGCCGCGGTGCTACCGCTATCGGGTACGAGATCAACCCGCTGCTCGTGGCTTGGTCGCGCGTCGCGACCTGGCGCTACCGTCGCCACGTCACCATACATTTAGCTGACTTCTGGCATGCCAAGCTACCGGAAGCCGATGTCATTTATACCTTCCTGCTGACGCGCTACACCGCCCGGCTCGACCGCAAACTTGCGGCGGAAATCAAACGGCCTACCAAGCTCGTTAGTTACGTATTTGCGCTGCCGCGGACGCCAATCAAACAGACCCGCAACACCTTTCTCTATCAGTATCCCTGACTTGCGCCAGATCAGCCGCTGTGATATAACCATAAGCAGAATGAAACAGTCCGGCGAAATTAGCCTTCATCTGCTGCTAACGGCCTTTTTAGGTTTTGGCATGGTTCTGTTTGGGGTGCTCGCCGTCATTGCTTATCAAGATAACCACACCACTCAAACGCATCTCCACGAGCTTAACGCGGCCGCGGCTACCCAGGCGGCTGCGAGCCAAAAACAGGTTGATACCGCCGCCGCTGCAAAAGCCAACGAGCAGCCCTTCCAAACCTACACCGCCGATCCGGTGTTTGGCAGCTTCCAGATGCAGTTCCCCAAGAACTGGAGTTTGTACGCGGCCAAAAACCCCGGTACCGGTACGGCGCTTGATCTTATTGCGGACCCGAGCGTGGTCACGAACAACCTAAATGGCAGCATCAACACGCATCAGTTTGAGCTCGTGCTGAGCAGCCAAGCATTGGTTGATGTCAACAAAACCTTTGAGGCGCCCTTAAAGAAAGGCACTATTACGAGCAAGCCCTACACGGTGTCGGGCATTCCGGCCACGTGGTACCAAGGCACCATTGATAGCAAGGGCCATCAGGGGGTGGTGGTGACGCTGCAAGACCGCAACGAAACCATGATTATCACCGACGACACCATGACCTACATCACCGAGTTTGGCGCCATTTTGCAAAGTGCCGTTATCCACCCGTAAATCCTATACTCTTATGCTTGAGCGGCGCTTCGGCGGCGTGCTACCGTACTAGGTAGTACTAATGGTGGAGTAGCTTTGGCACAACGTACCCCCGAGTTTCGTCAGGCTGCGGCCACCGCTGCGCCCCCCGATGCGGCTCAACGAAAATCGACCGGACACCTCTACGACACGTTGCCGGATGGGGTGGTGGCGCTCGACACCGAGGGCATCGTTTGCTACGCCAACCAGGTGGCTCGCGAGCTGCTCGAGCTCCCCGGGGACTTCACCGGTCAGTCATTCGTGGATTACATTTTGGCGGTACTCGTGCCTACGCAATCTTCAAGCCAGACCGAGGTAGTTGCTAATATCGAGCGCGCTGTTGCGGCGGCGGAAGCGGGTGAGACGAGCCGAGTCACGCTGCCAATCGTTCACCATGAAGGAGTCTCGACGGTCGAGGCGGTGTTTGGTGCTGCGGGCAGCGCGGGGGATGGTGGCGCTTCGATACTGATTAGCCTGCGCGACCAAACCGCCATATACGCTGAGCAGGAAAAGCTGCGCATTATCCAGCAAAGCCACAGCATCGGCATGATCATGCTGGACGCCGAGGGGACGGTTACGACCGTTAACACCCGCATCCCTGAGCTTAACCAGGCGCTCATGGGTAACTCGTTTGTGGAGGCGATCGGCTCATCGCCGCTAAAGGAGCGCCTGCTGCTCGATATGGATCCCGCCGACGTGGTGAAGTGGGCGCGGCGCGGCCGCGAAATTACCTTTTATGCCGAAGCTACCTTCGAGAATCGCTTACAGCACTTGCAGCTAGTGGCCTGCCAGGTAGCCGGCGCCGACGGCAGCCAGGACATTATTATCACCACCCGCGACGTGACGGCGTTGGTACAGAAAACGATCGAGGCCAACGAGATGGCGCGCTTGGCCAGCCGCCACTCCCGTGAGCTCACTAGCCTTGCGGAGCTGAGCAGTTTTGTGGGCTTCCGGTTCCAGCAGATCTACCAGCGCTACCTGGCCGCGACCTGCTCGCTGCTGGATTCTACGCGCGCGAGCATTTATCTGTACGAGATGGATAAGCAGCGGCTTAAGCGCGTCAGTACCACCGTCGATTTTAACGAGCACCCTGCGACACTTCCGCTCAACTCCTCGCACCTGGCGGCGGTGGCCTTTAGCCGCCGCAAGTCGCAGGTCAGCAAAGCTGAGGCTGGCGACCAGTCCACTTCCGAGAATCTCCTGGCCGTGCCGATCTCCTTTCACTCCAAAACCATTGGGGTGATCGTGGCGAGCTATCGCCAGCGGGCCTATGACGGCCACGATGTGAAGCTCGGGCGGCTGATCGCTTCACGTCTGGCCATCATCATTGAAAACGCCGAGCTCTACAACGAGGTGAACGCCCGGCGCGAGCGCTGGGAGGCGGTGTTTAAATTTGCCGAAGAGGGGATTATTATTTTTGGCCGTAACGGCCGTGTGGTCGGGTTTAATCCCGCCGCCACCAAGCTGACCGGCTTTACCAGCAACGAGGCTATGCGTAAGCCCTTTATCGAGATTGTACGGGCGGTCTCGCCCGAGGGGGTGAGCCTGGCCTCGCTTTCGCCGATTCGCCGCGTGCTGGCCGAGGGCGAGGTAGTCACTAAGCGCGAGCAGCTGCTTCAGGCTAAGAACGGCCAAACTATTTGGACGGAGATTAGCTACTCGCCAATCTATGATGACGAAAACAATGTTACCAGCGGCATCGCGGTGATTAGCAACGTGCAAAAGGAGCGTGAGATGGAAGCGGCCAAAAGCGACTTTATTTCAATTGTCTCGCACGAGCTGCGCACGCCGCTGACGGCGATTAAGGGCTTTCTTTCGATGCTGCTGAAAAAAGATTTTGGCGGCTTAAGCGATAAACAGTTCCACTTTTTGAGCCGGGTCTACCAGACCAACCAACGCATGATCGGGCTAGTTGAGGATCTGCTCGATATGAGCCACATTGAAAGCGGTAAAATCCGGCTTAAAGTGGCGCCGCTGGCCATGGAGCCGATTATTCAAGATGTGGTGAGCGAGCTGGCCTCGAAGGGCTTTGAGCGCCAAATTATGCTCAAGGTTAACCGCAAGCAGAAGCTACCATTAGTGCTGGCCGATGAGGCGCGCCTGCGCCAGATCATGACCAACCTGATTGATAATGCTATTAAGTATTCATTACCAAAGAGCGAGGTGATTATCGATTTCCGGGTGCAGGGTACCGAGCTGGTTACGAGTATTAAGGACCAAGGTGTGGGGATTACGGCGGCGCACATCGAGCGCCTATTCCAGCGTTTTGGGCGGATCTATAACCCGATGAGCATGCAGGCTGGGGGTACGGGGCTTGGTCTCTATATCGTCAAAAATCTGGTGGAGTCGCACGGTGGCCGCATTTGGGTGACAAGCCGGGAAGGGAAGGGCAGCCGTTTTAGTTTTTCGCTACCGGTGGCGCAGCAGCTACCACTGCTCGATTGAGCCTTGGAGGTTAAATAATTATGAAATTGCCGCCAACGCAGTATAATGAAAACTTAACCAGTAGCGGCTGAACAGGGGGACGATTTCGTGGCAAACATCATGTTGGTAGAGGATGACGCAATCTTGGTAGAGATGTATCAGGCCAAGTTTGAGCTGGAGGGCCACGATATTGTGGTCGCGACCAACGGGCAGGAGTGCCTGGATCTCCTGGCCACCTACGAGCCCGAAATTATTTTGCTGGATATTCTTATGCCCAAGCTGAACGGCTTTCATGTGCTCAAAGAAATTAAAAAACAACCTCACCTGCGCAACATTCCGGTTATTTTACTGACTAACCTGGGTGAGGCCGAGGTTGATATGAACCACGAGCTGGCCCGCGCCCTGGGCGTTAATGATTACTTAATTAAGTCGCACCATACACCCGACGAGGTGGTCGATAAAGTGATGAAGGCGCTTAGCGCCGCTTAGCGGATGGCCGCCCAGCCCAATTCATCCATGCGCAGTGTTAACAAAGTTAACAATCTGACAACGTTGTTAACAGTATTCGTGGGCGAATACTGCCGCTAAACTAAAGCTATGGCCACCTACGCCACCCGCGCCATCATCATCGGCCGCCACAACTTTGGCGAGGCCGATCGCATTCTTGTGCTCCTAACGCCCGATCGCGGCATCATCCGCGGCGTGGCGAAAGGCGTGCGCAAAATCAAAAGCCGCCTGGCCGGCCACCTTGAGCTTTTTAGTGAGTCAGAGCTAATGCTCGCCGAGGGGCGTAATCTCGATATTGTCACCTCCGCCCGCCTGCAGTATCACCTGGCCACCAGCGACGATTACGAGCGCATGCGCCTGGCCTACTTAATTGCCGAAATGATCAACCGGCTGGGCGGCGAGCACGAGCCGCTCGAGGGTCTGTTTGCGCTGGCCCACGACGCTTTCGGCGAGCTCGCCACCGGCCGCCCCGATAACATATTGGAGCTATGGTTCAAGCTCCGTCTGCTCGACCGGCTGGGCTACCGGCCGGAGCTCGGCAGCTGTATGGTCTGCGGCACCGCCGACGCCACCCGCCAGTATCTTTTTAACGTGGAACTAGGCGGAATCGTTGACGAGAATTGCGCGCCAACCGGGAGCTGGCCGCTTAGCCAAGACGCCATCAAGCTGTGGCGGCTCATGCTGG
>JASLFZ010000054.1 GCA_030150485.1 Candidatus Saccharimonadales bacterium
GCAGCGCGGTGGGGTCAGGCTGTGGCGATCCGAACACCTCATCTAACCCTATTAGCTCCGGGGCCGGCTGTTCGCAAGCCAATGGCACCAGCGGCAACCTGTTTGCTCAGGGTGGTATTTTCCACACCATTGCCGACACGCTCATTTACATCGTCGGCGCCGTCGCCGTCATCATGCTGATCATCGGTGGCCTCCGCTACGTGATCTCCCAGGGTAGTAAAGAGGGTGTTACTCAAGCCAAAGACACCATCCTCTACTCAATCATCGGCATCGTGGTGGCGATCTTGGCCTACGCCATTGTCAACTTTGTGACCGGCTCCCTCGCTCCAAGCAACGGTTAGCCTTCCGGTACCTTGTATTAAAAAAGAGCCCCAACGGGCTCTTTTTTAATGTGGGTGGAAGCTTAGCTCGCCACCACTCGAATCTTCTTAATCTTATCTTGGATTACCTTTGGAATCGCGATGGTCAAAACGCCATTCTTCAAACTGGCTTCGGCTTTATCGGCGTTCACGCTCACCGGCATAATGATGCTGCGGCTAAAGGCACCCCAGTAACATTCCTGCACGTAGTAGTTTTCGCGGTCAACGGTTGAGTCGTCCACGCGCTCACCGCGGATCGTAACCACATCTTCGGCAATCGCTACTTCTAGCTGCTTGGGGTCCACGCCTGCAATCGGAGCCTTAATAACTACGCTTTCTTTGGTCTGAAATACATCGACGGCCAGTTGGCCTTCAACTTCCTGCTCCTCGCCCTCGAGCCAGTTCTGCTCGACAACCTCTTCATCATTCAAAAACTCATTTTCCAGTACGCTCTCGTCGTTGGTTGGATTCTTTCGTGCCACGTTGTTCTCCTTAAACCACTACTACTAGATACTGTGCCCTCACCTATTGGCTGCAGAACCTTTTGCATTGATTATTCCATACCTGATCACCAAAAGCAATACAGGTTTGGCTTCAGGTGTAAAAAGTTAATATATTTTTAATCTTTGCCGCGTATGCTGAGACCAGAACCACTATGATGCTCCTGCAACACCTTGCTCGCCTGATTGCTCCGCCTCACTGCGTCAACTGCTCAAAGGAGGGGGCACTCATATGCAGTAACTGTGCCCCAAGCTTAGCTGCACCACCGTCTGAAATCTGCTTTTGGTGCCAGCACCCCAGCAGAGGCAGTCGCACCTGCAAGACCTGCCAAAGCCTCACTGCGCTTAGTGGTGTCCAGGTGGCAGCTTCTTATGAAGGGGCCATTCGCCAGCTCGTCCGCCAGCTCAAATATCAGCGCCAGCGCGAGGCGGCCAGTGCGCTGGCGGATCTGCTCACTCCCCTACTCCAGCGCTCCAATTTTGATATCATCACCGCCGTACCGGTAGCCACCACGCGTCTGCGTCAGCGTGGCTATAATCAGGCAGAGCTGATTGCCCGCCGAGTCGCCCGCAATCTGGCACTCCCCTACCGTGCTCTGCTGCGCCGAACCCACAACACCCAGCAAGTCGGCAAAAATCGCGCCCAGCGCCTAGCCCAAGTCGATGGAGTATTTATGGCACGCCGCCCGGTCACCGGCCGCATTATGGTCGTCGACGATGTCCTCACCACCGGGGCTACACTTAATGCGTGCGCTATTGCTCTAGAGGCGGCCGGTGCCGCCGAAATTTGGGGCGTTGCCGCCGCCCGAGATTAACTTTAATTAGATAATTGCTGGCGGAGAGGGAGAGATTCGAACTCTCGCGGCAGCTTGCGCCGCCCTACAGGTTTAGCAAACCCGCCCCTTCAGCCACTTGGGTACCTCTCCATGGTGTGGCTGCGTGCTGCTACGCAGGCCATCATATCAGGTTTGGGTAGGCAGAATCAATTGTTTGGCCGCCTAATTGACGCTTTGACACCAACCCCGTACAAAGGACATATGTATATCAAAACGCTACGGCAGCTGAAGCAACGAGATTCTCACCTTGTGGGAGGTAAGGCCGCCAGTCTAGGCGAACTGATGCATCACGACCTAACCGTCCCCGAAGGATTTGCTTTAACAGCTGCCGCTTATAGTGATTTTTACAACAAAGATCTGTCCCAAGCCTTAATTGACGAAGTGTACCATCACTTTGATGAGCTAAACGCGGAACGGGTAGCGGTGCGCTCCTCGGCCCTTAATGAGGATGCCGCCGATAAATCATCTGCCGGTATGTATGAAACCTTTCTCAATGTTCCGCGCCACCACCTCATTGCAAAAATTCAGGATTGTTGGCGCAGCGCGGCAGCGGAGCGGGTAGTCGCATATGCGGAAGCCCCCTCTGCGGTGGGTGTAGTAATCCAACGCATGCGGAACCCGAAATCCGCCGGCGTGATCTTCACCGTCAACCCGGTCACTAAGGCCGATGACCAAGTAATAGTTGAGGCCGTTTACGGCTTAGCCGAGCCTCTCGTTCAGGGTTTGGTTACGCCCGACAGCTATGTCTTAAGTCGGTCCAGCTTAGCCCTGCTGGATCAAGAGACGAGCCAGCAGACCACAATGCTAACATGGAGGCACGGTCAGCAGCTTGAGGTCGCCCTACCAAAGGCCTCAGTCAGTCGGCCAATCTTGAGCGCAGCCCAGCTCACTCAGCTTGGCACATTGGCGCTGCAAGTAGAGGCTTATTATGGCCTCCCGCTTGATATTGAGTGGGCTTTTGAGAACTCGCAGCTGTACTTATTGCAGGCCAGGCCAATCACTACCCTATAAAGGAGCTTATCCGTGACCGAAAACCATACTGACTTCTACGCCCGCCAAATCTCACTTACCGAATGGCTCGAAAGCATTGGGCATCGGGATAGCGCAGCTATGCGCCAGGAAGATAATGAGAAGCGCGAACGCCTCGCCGCCATTAATCGTCTCACTGGGCTGCCTTATGATAAGCCCCATCAGTTCCCCGCAACGGCAGTGGCGCAGCGCACACCGGACTTCAAACGATTCCTGGAAGATCATGGGCGCGACCTGTGCGCTATCCGGCTTATTCCGCTGCAGCCCGACCTGCCCAAGCTCCGAGTCCGCGGCCACAGTATTAAGCAGGCGGTCGCGTGGTTCGATCAGCAAACTATTGAGCCGTCTGACTACCGGGTTGATTTTGTGCCTCACTCCGAGAAAACGTTATGGGCGTCTACCTTTGTGGTCAACCAACATGGCATCTTCGGCGAAATTACCAGCGGCCCCCACAGCGATCTTACACAAGGGCTCTATCGAGGGAAAGCACCCATCACCTTTAGCTACGACTACGCGGCCTGGCAGCTGAGCGAAAACGACGCAACCGCATTAGGGCACCTCAAAGAGATTACGGCTTGGCTCAAGGTTGAAACTGCCGCTACACGCGTCAAACTCACCACAGAGCTGGAGGCCACCTTTGCGCACGACTACCTGGAGGGTTACTTTGAGACCTCCGCTCCCGCTGAAGGCGGTTTGTGGTTCATCGATTATAACCGAATCTTAGGTAAGCTCTACGCTGATTTTATTGAGCCCCAAAAAGGGCCTGCATCTCAAAAAGCCCTTCTGTCTGGTCGTGTTGGATGTGCCGGCACCGCTACCGGGCGAGTGCGCATCGTAAGTGACGCTGATCTCGCCAGTGCACAACTAGCTCCGGACGAAATTCTCGTCTGCCGCATGACCACTCCCGACTATGTGCCGCTTATGAAGCAAGCGGCTGCCATTGTTACTGATCTGGGTGGGATCCTCAGCCATGCCGCCATCGTAGCGCGCGAGCTAAAAAAGCCCTGCATCACGGGCACCAAAGCGGCCACCGCTAAGCTCGAAAACGATATGAAAATTATGGTTGACGCCGATCGCGGCGTGATTACCCTGGCCTAACCTCGTAGGCCGTCACCCTGTCCTCTGCATCAAAGGTAAACTCTGCCGCAACCCGCTCGCCAGCCAATACTTGTGGTAACCAGTAGCGGTCATCGTCCCACATCTCCTCAAACGGCACCTCATCTACTTGAAACCAGCGTGGCGCCATCTCCTCAGTTTCCCGCGGCTCGCCCTCCCACTCACGACAGATATACACAAACCCATGCCACTGCTTCACCTTGCCTTCCGGATAGTGAAAGCGAATCTCGGCCATCTGCTCGAGCGATCGAGGCGTCACACCAATCTCCTCCTGGCATTCACGAATCGCGGCCTGTTCTACCGTTTCGTCCGGTTTCGGCTTGCCACCAGCGCCGTTCCAGCGACCCGCACCAAATCCACGCTTCTTCATTGCGAGCAACACCTCATCGCCCCGCCGCAAAAACACTATCGTCCCTATCTGAGGCATGCTCATGCGCTACTCCTTACTCTCTAGGTTAGGATATCGCCGCTTCATCAGCTCACCCGCACCCACCTTAGCCATGCCAAACAGCTCCCGCATGGCCTGTGCGATCTGGGGGCTTTCTACGATCATGCCCACCGTCTCATCCCCAAAGGAGATATAAGAGACCTTGCTCCCGTAAATAGCGATCTCCACCGGCGCGGTATAGGCGTCAGGCGGGAACGAATCGGTTGTGCGCTTCAGCCGCTCATTATTTTTCTTCGACCACTCGATCTCATAGGGTTGCCAAGCGCCGAGCAGCTCCGAGTGGATATCCAGCTTGGCCCGCTGGTCCATGTAGGTGTAAAGAATATCGCCAAAGTGCTTCTCGTCCGCGGGGGTGCGCACAATATGGATAAACTCGCCCGTTCTCAGGTGGTCCTCGTAAATCTTCCGCAGTCCTTCCGCTCCCTGAAAGTACTGCACCCCTGGTTCCGGCCGATGCGCATAGTAGTAGCTCAGCATGTTACTCATGGACTCTCGATAGGTTTCCTCTACGCTGGCCAGCTCCTGGCGCCTCGCTTCCAGGTACTTGCTCAGCGCCGACGGGTTAGCCGCCGCATAGGTCTGCTTCTTGGCGCCCTCTAGCTTGTGCGCCAACCCGATCTCTTCCAGCTTAGCGAGCGACATATAAGCCGCTGTCCGCGACTCCTCAATCTTAACGGCCAGCTGGGGCGGCGTTAGCTGGCCATATCTCACCAGAGCGATATACGTTTTGGCTTGAGATTCGGTTAGGCCCATCTGCACCAGGAGCTCAGTATTCATATCTGAATTGTAAAGTATTACTTTGACAAAATCAAAGTAGTAAATAAGTCATTTGACCTACTGTATATTGACAAAATAGCCAAAAAGTGAGATACTGTGCAGCGTCAGTTCAAAAGAGCTGGCCCGCACCTCCAATCTTGAAAGGGAGTTTCCATGACTGACCACCGTTTTGCTTACGACGAAGCAGTGGAGCAGAGCCGCACCCTTAGGCAGCAAAAAGACCTGACCGGCTCACAGATGAGCCAGATGGTTGAGACGCTCGTCGAGGCGGGCAAGTATGTAGAGGCAGGCAATCAGCGATATCACCTAGAGGAAATGATTGCCTGGTGGACGCTCTTGCTTAACCGGCTTGCCGGTATCCCTACAGAGGAGCCCCAGCTCGCTGAGTTCTCCGAGCCGCGTGAGTACATCGAAGTGATGCAGCGTAGCGATGAACTCAGGGATCGTGTCTATGGCGACACAGATGCCAAACCGAGCGAGCAGGAAATGAGGGGTCTGCTAGCTGATCTGGCAGCCGCCGGTGCGATAGTCGATGACCCTGGTATGCGGCACAAGTTGCGTAAAGAAATCAACTGGTTCACCGACTACATCCAGCAGCAGAAAGGTTGGCTCCATATCCCAGAGGGTGCGGATGGTAGGCAGCCCCGCTATACAGAGTTGCCCGACCTGGCACCCTATCAGGATGAGTCATAAGCATTTTCAGTAACGGCCCGGGGCGAGCCATAATCGCCCCACAACGCTATTATTAGAAGCCTAGCCTACAGATCATGTAAAGCTAGTTCAGCCAGCTTCATGACTCCTGCCCGACTCTTTGCCACTGCCAAAAATCGGCCATTATGGCAAAAAATGGCATCGGGTACACCTGTAATAGCAGCTAGCTCCGCATCCACATTGCCGGCCCAGTGGGCTGGCAGATCGCGCCGGTTCTCAAAACCACCCAGGCTTTTGCGGGCTGCCTGCAGGGCCCAGGTACCATCAGCTCGCGGGAAAATGGCAAACAACACCTTTGGCGCCTGATTGGTGACGTACTCTTGCCACGGAATGAACTTATCGAGAACCAGGAGCTCGTCTGAGCTCTGTTGCAGCGCCTGGCGAATATGCTCGACCGCCTGTAGAAAGCTGTGGGCCTCCTGGATTTCACGCTTGAGCAGCCTAATGGCGATATCAACCGCTTCGTTAAAAGCCACCTCAAAGTCAGCTTCTTCTCCGGGTTCAATCCAGGTTGGGTTAAAGGCGCCAATCGATTGCGCTATTAGCGGCAAAGGCACATTTGGTAGGCTCGAGCTGAAGGGCGTCTGACCATTATCATCCGCATCAATGAACTGGACAAAATGCTCGTCTACGTACTGCGCCGCTTCTGCGGAGCCAGCCGCCTCGGCGCCATACTGCTTCCAAATTAGCCCAAAACTAGCGTAACGTAACCCGTTGGCGCGCTCCCCTGCTCCACCTTCTTGGTGGTGATCAAAGTTGCCGGTGGTTGGGTCGTACGTACGTCCTACATCTACCTGTAAAGCACAGTCGGCGAGCAGCTTAGGGTCACGGGTACGCACCACCTCATCAGCTTTATCGACGAGCTTGAGCGTTGCCACCGCGAACACGTCGTCGGCGTGGAATAATCCGTTATGAATACCTATTTTCATCTGTTTTCTCCTGGCGGAGGGGGTGGGATTCGAACCCACGAACGAGTTGCCCCGTTGACGGTTTTCAAGACCGTTACCTTCAACCACTCGGTCACCCCTCCCCGCTCAGATTCCAGCATACCCGACACGAGGGCGGAAGGGCAATTGTACTCCGCTGGGAACTCAGGCATACTTATGAGCAGCAGGACACCTATGGAAACGCCACCTACCCCCAATCCAACCACCCCTGAAGCCGCTTCGCCCGAAGCTGAGCCAGCCCAAATTGTAGCCCAGCCAGCGGCCCCAGAAGCCACCGAAATTATCGACCCTCTGCCTAGCTTTAGCTGGGAGGCCTCTGAGTTTGTCCACCACGACAAGCCAGCCTGGTGGTATGCCGCGCTCGCTCTTACTATCGTTATTATCTGTGGGGTGCTGGGGCTCTTGCACCAGTGGCTGAGCATCGTGGTGGTTGTACTGATGGCTCTAGCCGTCACCATCTACTCCCGCAAGGCACCGCGTACCCTGCAGTACGCGCTTGATAGCCATGGAGTTAGCATCAACGGCCGCCTCGAGCCTTACACCCACTTCCGATCTTATAATGTCCAGCCTCAGCTAGGATGGCAGGAGGTTGATCTCGAGCCAGCCCGTCGCTTCGCCCCGCGCCTCACCCTGCTTGCGGATGAAGACCACTTCGACCAAATTGAAGGCATTCTTGACCAGCACCTCCCCCGCGTTGACCGCGACCCCGATATTATCGAAAAACTCAGCCGCTATCTTAAGTTTTAATGAGATACTGGCCGCTCGGCCCGCAATATGCTACCATTTTCTGGTTCCAAGGTGCGTGCGCCCGTAGCTCAGCTGGATAGAGCGTCAGTTTGCGGTACTGGAGGTCGCAGGTTCGAATCCCGCCGGGCGCACCAGGAATTATCACGGAGAGGTGGCCGAGTGGTTGAAGGCGCCGCTCTCGAAAAGCGGTATGCGGGCAACCGTATCGTGGGTTCGAATCCCACCCTCTCCGCCAGCACTTATTAGATTGCGCCGGACCGTAGCTGCCTGATGAGCTCGGCCTGCGCCGCCGCTCCATTGCTATCGTGGAGCTGTGTATCAATGTACTCAAGGGTTTGGTGCAACTGCAGATTAGCTGGGTAGAGCGCACTCCCCTTCTCCGCCGCCGCTTGGGCAGCCGACAGATCATCAGTCGTTAAAGGTTGTTTTTTAAGTGTGGCATCGGCCAATAGCTCATACTTACTGCTTGAGTCTGGTGCTTTTGCCGTTACACGCTTCGCCGTAAGATATAGCTGCTTAGCATAAAGAGTCTGGCCCAGTGCGAGCGCCCCATCTGGCGCTACGGATTGCACCGATTGGCAAAGCGTGCGCTGGCTTGCCACGCCTGTTCCAGAGACATTATCCAGAGCTACAACCGCTAGAGCCCCATTCCCCTCTTCTAAATACGCCTGTGAGCGCGCTACAGCCGCTGTAGCGCCCGACACATGGTCTACCGCCATAAGCGCCTTATCATCCTGCCCGGCCGCGATATACCGTCGTGCGGCCGTCACATACTGTGCTGAATGAGCATTCGCATAGCGCTCAAGCCCAACGCGTAGCCCCAGGCCGAGAACAGCGGCTAGCGCGAGGGTGAATCCAAGGCCTTTAAAGAGATTACGACTCGAGGTGGCGAATTTGCTCATCTAAGCTTGATACTAGCAGTTCCGTTTCGTCGACGCGATCCTTGGTCTGTTGCACTAATTCAGGTGGCGCTCCGGTAATATAGCTGTTATTTGCCAGTTGAGCTCGCATGCGCTTCAGGTACTCCCCTGCTTCATTCCGCCTACGCTTTAAGGTAGCGTGGTAGCTTTTAAGCTGCTTTTCACTTACGTCCAGCCAACAGGTGAAATCAGTGGTGGGCAACTTGAGCCCACTCCCCTGCTCTACCGCTCGGCTTTCTCCGAGCCGACCCAAACTTTTTACCAGATCTATCTGGGAGCCGAGCAACGGATTATTGGTATAAAGCAGAGTGGGCTTGCGTATCCCCAGTTCTGCGCTTACAGCACGTATTTGGCTTACTAAAGCCATAATCTTACTAAAATCAGTTTCCTCCTTTTGGTGCACCGCTGTAGCTTTCGGCCACGCCGTAACTATGAGATTATGGCTTTGCCAAGGTATATTTTGCCAAATAGCTTCTGTTACGAAGGGAGCAAAGGGGTGGGCTAGCTTGAGAATAGTCTCTAGGCAATAGACTAAAACGGAAACATTTGATTCAGCCTTATTAGCTTCTAGGTACCAGTCCGCTAGATCGTTCCAGAGGAGGGAGTAAACCCCTTCGCCAGCTTCACTAAAGCGATAATTTTCGATAGCTTCCGTTATAGCTGCATTTTCACGTGAAAACCTACTTAAGATCCATTTATCTGCTAGGTTGGTAGGATCAGGTGGGATGGGGGAGTAGCCTTCGGCCTTATCCAGAGTAAAACGCGCCACATTCCATAGCTTATTGCAGAAATTACGGTAGCCTGCAATCTTATTGTCGCCAAGTGCGCCGTCGTTGCCCGGAGTAATGCCAATAGTCAGGGCCAAGCGCAGTGCATCGGTTCCATAAATGGCCGTCTTATCGAGAGGATTGATAACATTTCCCTTCGACTTGCTCATTTTTTTCCCTTGGCCGTCGTTGACCATGCCATGAAGATACACGGTTTTAAAGGGAACTTTACCGGTGCGATACAGCCCCAGCATAACCATGCGTGTTACCCAGATGGTTAGGATATCACGACCGGTTTCCATTACCGAGGTAGGGTAGAACTGGCTCATATCGTCTGTGGCAGTAAGCGTGGCAAACGGCCACTGACTCGAAGAAAACCAGGTGTCAAAGGTGTCCGTTTCGGCCTCGTAATTACCTTCGCCATAGTATTCTTGGGCATCGTTTTCACGTGAAAACATCTTGTAAGGCTCCTTGGTCGCATCGTCAGAGGATCGGTAGTAAATCGGAATACGAATGCCAAACCAGTTCTGGCGGCTAATGTTCCAATCCCGCAGATTCTCCAGCCAGTCGATATATACTTTCTTGAAGCGAGAGGGGACTATCTCAATCTCACCGCTCTTAACGGCGGCAATGGCGGGCTTCACCAGCTCCTTGACGCTAAGCCACCACTGCTCGGTTACCAGCGGCTCTATTTGAGTGCCACAACGGTCGTGATAGGCGACATTGTGGGTGTAGTTCATGTCAATGTGGTCAATCAGGCCTTGCTGCTCAAGATCCTGTACAACCTGGGCGCGTGCGTCCAGTACGGGCATACCGGCGTACTTGCCTGCCACCTCAGTTAAGCGGCCATCGGTGCCAATCGCCTGCCTTGCATCCAGGTCGTGACGCTGACCCATCTCCCAGTCGTTGGGGTCGTGAGCGGGGGTAACCTTAACCACTCCTGTTCCGAAATCAGGGTTCACATAAGTATCGGTAATGACCTTTAGTTTGAAAGTTCCCAAGAGGCCCTTAACCTCAACCTCTTTACCATGATATTTCTTATAGCGTTCATCATCTGGGTGGACGGCTACAGCGGTATCGCCAAACTTGGTCTCGGGCCGCACAGTTGCCAGCACAAAAGGTCCATATTTCAGGTAGTAGAGGGGGTCGGCCTGCTCACGATATTTAATCTCAATATCGGCAAAAGCTGAGTTGCAGTGAGGACACCAGTTAACGATCCGGTTACCGCGATAAATTAAGCCATCATTAAGCAAGCGCTCAAAGGTGTCGTAAACTGTAGTGAGAATGTCACCATCCAGCGTAAACTTGAGTCGGCTCCAGTCGGCCGAAAAGCCTAAGCTTTTCAGCTGGGAAATAATGTTGTGTTGGTTGTTTTTAGTGTACTCCAATGCGGCCTGGTAAAACTCGGATGGCGTGAAGTCGAAGCGGCTTTTGCCCTCCCTGGCAAGTTCACGCTCAAAAACCACTTGGGTTTCGATCCCGGCGTGGTCGGTGCCGGGTAGCCACAGCGTCGGGTCACCCTTCATGCGGTGATACCGAATCAGGATATCTTCCACCGTAAACATAGCGTGGCCGGTATGCAGGCTCCCATTGGCATTGGGCGGCGGCATAATAATAGAAAAGGGGGTACCCGTGGCAGCTTTATTTGGTTTGAAGGCGCCCGAATCCTCCCACATCTTATATATGCGAGCCTCGTGGTGGGCCGGGTCGTAGGCTTTTTCCATCCTCATATCAGGGTAATTTTAGCACAGCAGCGCGAACTACATGCTTAAGATTGGATCTGGCGCGAGAGCCAGGGGAGAGGGGAGTGCGTGCTGGCGGTAAAAATACGCGGCGCTCGCAATCATAGCAGCGTTGTCCGTGCATACATTTATTGGGGGGAAGATAACCGGTACGGGCAACTGAGTAACTTCTGTGCGCAACGCTTCGCTAGCCGCTACGCCGCCGGCCACAACAATGCTTGCAGGGTGGTGGCGCTCGCAAGCTACTTGGACGCGCTGGTGCAAAATTTTTATCACCGTAGATTGGAAGCTCGCTGCTAGGTCATACTTTTGTTGCTGAGTTAGGAGTGCGGCAATCTCGTATGAGGGAGTGCGGAAATCGCGTCCGGCGGCAGCTTGGGCCGCGCGCAGTACCGCCGTTTTTAGGCCGCTGAAACTGAAGTCCAAGCTAGCCCTGCCAAGCTGTGGGATTGGGAGCTTAATGGCGAGCGCATCTCCTTTGCGCGCGGCTTGCTCAATGGAGGGACCGCCAGGGTAGGGAAGGCCAATGATTTTAGCGACCTTATCAAAGGCCTCGCCGGCGGCATCGTCGAGCGTACGGCCGAGCACCTCATACTCGCCGTGATCGTGAAAAAGCACAAGCTGGGTGTGGCCGCCCGAAACGATCAGCGCCAGTAGCGGGAATCGTGGCACTTCTTTGGAGAGATAAGCGGCATATACGTGGGCCTCCACATGATTAATTGGAATGAGTGGTTTTTGCTTCAGAGTAGCCAGAGTAGTGGCGGTGAGCGTACCGATCAGGAGCGAGCCAATCAGCCCCGGCCCCTTGGTAACAGCAATGGCATCGACCTCAGGCCAGCTAATTTTGGCTTCATGAAGGCTTTTTTCAATGATTGGGAGTATTACCTCGATGTGGCTGCGGGCTGCCACCTCCGGCACTACGCCACCAAAAGCTGCGTGTATATCCATCTGGGAGGCTACCACGTTGCTGAGCACCGTGGTGCCGTCTTTCACGATTGCGGCGGCGGTTTCGTCGCAGCTCGTCTCAATACCGAGGATATTCATCGCCTCAGTATACCAGCAGTGCGGTACAATAAGCACAAGATGAATCACGGATTACCAACAGAGCAGTGGGACGCGCAGCTACAGCACTTGCAGGGCGGTATTTTGCAGTCGCAGGTTTGGGGGCGGTTCCAGCAGGCGCTTGGCTACGAGACCTACTGGGCGCAGGGTGAGGGGTGGCAGTGGCTGGCAAGTTTGCGGATTAGTCATGGGCTGCGCTATCTGCTAGTCAGTTACGGGCCGGTAGGGGAGGGGAGTGCCATGCCAGCAGCGATCGACTCGCTGCTGGCGGCGGGGCGTGAGTTGGGCGCCGATTTCGTCCGCATTGAGCCCCAAGCCGGCTGTACGCCAGCGCAG
>JASLFZ010000061.1 GCA_030150485.1 Candidatus Saccharimonadales bacterium
GTTCTCCTTGGCCCAACGGCGATTGCCATCAAGGATAAGGCCGAGGTGGTGTGGCACCGTCGCCGGAGCCTTAATGGTTGGTGGAGTGAGCGGTTGAGTAACAGGCATGGCTTAATTCTATCATTTTATTACCGAGAGTTACTGAAATTGCGTGTTAGTCGTAAACTCAAAATCGGCGACGGGCTGGCCGCTGTCGCCAATAGCGCCCAAGCTTTTCCCAGCTACCTGGCTGTTGGTAACGGTCAAATTGGTGGTGCCGCCGTTGGTGGTAGCGATAGTAACATTGTGGCCACCTTTAAAGGTTTGGGTGGTACCGGGCAGCATGGTGCCGCGGAACCGTTGCTGGCCATCGATTTTGACGGTGATGGTAGTAGCCTTGGTTTGCACCTGTACGCTTACCGCTACGCCGTTGAAGGGAGCTGTTGGCAGTGTTGAACCGGGCGCGGTGTTAGGCACGTGAGCCAAGATGTTACGCGTTACCGTGGTGGTTTTACCAAGCGCATTTTTGGCTGAAATCTGAATGCTGTTAACGCCGCTTTCGAGCGCAATAGCGTCGGTAAAGTTACCGTTACCGTCAACTAGAATCGGTGAGCTGTTAACAAATAGATCGGCGCCATCGTTGACGCTGCCGGAAACGGTGATGAGGCTCCCGTATAGCACTTGGTCGTGGCTCGGGTTGGACACCACCAAATGGGGTGCGGCGGTAAGCGCGCTGAGTTGGGTGGTAAGGTAGATTAAAACCGCGGCGGCGGCAATCGTGCCCCCCGCGAAGGTTAGCAGGCGCGGGGTCAGAACAAACCGCGCAGCGGTTACGCGGGTGGCATGCTGGCGCTGGCGCTCTTGTTGGCCGCGATCGAGAGCGTAAGAGTCGGCTATCGCTTTGCCATCGAGGCCCAAAAAATTGGCGTAGCTTTGGACAAAACCGCGGCTGTACACATCGTTGGGAAGCGTGAGGTAGTCATCGGCCTCAATGGCCGTGAGGTATTTGCCACGAATGCGGGTAGCTCGCTCCACGTCGGCCAAGCTAATACCGCGCTCGAGGCGACGGTCTTTGAGTAGCTGGCCGGTACCCGCAGATACAGGGGGTGCAAAATCAGCGACCTCGGCCGCATCACCCACGCTTTTTTTTGGCTGGGTTGAACGACTTGGGGCAGAGCGCGGCCGGGCGCTAGATTTCGGTTTCTTCGCTGGGCTCGGCATCTTCCGACTCACTCACACTACTTACAAGAACCTGGCGTGGCCGGGCGCCATCGGCTGGGCCTACCACTCCTCGCTCTTCGAGAATATCAAGCAGGCGGGCCGCGCGGGCGTAACCCACACGCAGGCGGCGTTGCAGCAGGCTGGCACTGGCTTTGCCCGAACGGATTACGGTATCGGCGGCTTCCTGGAAGAGATCGTCGTCGGCATCGCTAAAGTCGCCGCCTCCCCCACCACCGCCACCCATACTAACCGGCTGCGCCAGCACCTCTTCGTTGTACTGGGGCTGACGGGCGTTACGGAGGTAATCGGTGATCTTTTTGGTCTCCGCCTCGTCGGTGTACACGCCCTGAATACGGCGCGGCTTCGGGGATTCGGCGCTGGCAAACATCATGTCGCCCTTGCCAAGCAGTTTTTCGGCGCCGCCTTGGTCGAGAATGGTACGAGAATCCACGTAGCCCGGTACGCGGAACGCAATACGAGCTGGTACGTTAGCCTTAATGAGGCCGGTAATCACGTTCACGCTCGGGCGCTGAGTGGCTAGCACCAGGTGAATACCCGCCGCCCGCGCCAGCTGGGCCAGCCGCACAATCAAGGCTTCAACCTCGGCACCGGCCAGCATCATCAGGTCGCTCATCTCATCGATAACAACCACAATGTAAGGCATGCTCTCTTCTTGGGTAATCAAGTTATACTCGTTGATGTTGCGTTTGCCAACCTCAGCAAACAGTTTGAGGCGGCGCTCCATTTCAGCCACCGCCCATTTGAGTGCGCTAATGGTTTTTTCCGGCTCAACAATCACCGGCGTGAGCAGGTGGGGAATGTTGTTATACAGTGTCAGCTCGACCCGCTTTGGGTCAACCAGAATTAGCTTCAACTGGGCCGGTGAGTTCCGATACAGCAAGCTGGTTAGCAGGGTGTTGATCATGACCGACTTACCAGCTCCGGTAGCTCCAGCAATGAGGAGATGCGGCATGCTGGCAAGGTCGGCTAAAGCCGGGGCGCCGGCCACATCCTGACCAAGCGCGATGGTCAGAGGCGAGGTGGCAGATTGCCACTCTGGCGTGTCCATGAGCTGCCGCAGACGCACTTGGGCAATCGACTTATTTGGCAGCTCCACGCCGACAGCACCCTTGCCGGGGATGGGCGCCTCAATGCGAACACTGCTAGCCGAGAGAGCGTAGGCCAGGTTTTGATCGAGCGCGGTAACCTTGTTGAGCTTAACGCCGCTGGCTGGCTTCAGGGTGTATTGGGTAACGGTCGGGCCCACGTTCACCTCCCCCATCGCCGCCTCAATGCTGAAGTTGGATAAGGTGTTCTGGATAATGGCGGCATTTTCCTTGATGTTGCCAGCATCGGGTTTGGTGATGCTTTTATTGAGAAGGTCAAGGCTTGGTGGGGTCCAATCGGGATCGCTGACACTGACCAGCGCGGTTTCGGGTGCCTTGACCGGCTTGGCTTTCTTGCCTGACCCCCCGATAGTGCCACGGATCTCGAGCTGGTTGGCCAGTGCGCCGGCCGGCTCGTTGATAGTGATTTCCTCTTTAGGCTCGCGCTTGAAGATGCCGGTAATACTCGCGAGCAGCTGGCTCAACCGCGTGTTGGCGGCTATAACGGTAAAAATAATCAGCAGTGCAAACAGAATGATGGCGGAGGCGGGTACGTTCAAAATCATCAAGAATAGCTTGCTGAGGCCATAGCCGAGCAGCCCTCCACCCTGACCTTGCCGAGCAACGCTCAGCGCCACAATCGGCCGGATACTAATATGCAACAGCCCAGCGAGTGCTACCACAAAGCCAGCAAAGCCAATGTAGTTATGCGCCTGAACCTCGTACTTTTCGGGCTGAAAAACCATGAAGGCGAGCATCAAAAAGATTACCGGCAGGACGTAAGCGGCAAAGCCGATAGCAAACCGCAGGCCACCAAATAGACCGGTCGCAAGCGAGCCGCCAAAGTTAAACATCGCAAAGATGAGGATAAGCGCGACTACCACCAAAATGATGGCGCCGATTTCGCGAGCGACGCCATCGCCGAGATTCGGCCGTAAGCTCAAACTGGGAATGGTAGTTTTTTTCTTTTTGCGCTTGGCCATACTACCGCTTATTATACCGCTTTTGCTCTGATAAGTACAGATAGAAATCGGGTTGGGTAGTGGAGAGGCCTCAAAGCTTAGCGCGTATCGACTTCGTTGATCACGGGCAGCACCATTGGGTTGCGCTTGGTGCGGGCATAGAGGAAGTCGGCGACATCGTCGCGCAGGTTCATTTTGAACTTAGCCCAGTCGCCGTTACGCTGCTTGTCGCGGCGCTCAAAGCTCTTGCGGATCTCTTGGCGTACCCGGCCGATCAGCTCCTCGCTCTCCTTCATATGGACAAAGCCACGGGAGATGATGTCGGGGCTGGTGAGCAGGCGGCCGGACTTCTTATCAACGGTGGCGATAATCACCACCATGCCGTCCGAGCCCAGCGCCAGACGGTCGCGCAGTACCAGGTTTTCGACGTCACCCACACCGGAGCCGTCGATCAAGATGATGCCACTTGGCACCCGCTCAACCTTCTTGGCGCCGCTGGCGGTGATTTCCAACACGTCGCCGTTATCCATCACGTAACTGTTGGACGCGATGACGCCGTTTTTAACGGCGAGCTCGGCGTGACGGACCAACATGTGGAACTCACCGTGGATTGGCAGGAAGTACTTTGGCTTGATGAGGTTAATGAGCTCAGCGAGATCGTCGTTGGAGGCGTGACCGGAAACGTGCAGCAGCCCGAACTGATCGAGCTCGCGCAAGGTGTTGACGTACACCCGAGCACCCTCGCGCAGCAATGCATCAACGCTCGCTACCACAGCCTTTTCGTTACCCGGGATCGGGTTGGAGCTCAGAATGATGCTGTCTCCCGATTTAATTTTGACGTGCGGGTGGTCGCCGGTGCTCATGCGACTCAGCGCCGAGTTAACCTCTCCCTGCGAACCGGTGCAAAGAATTACTACGTTATCATCGGACTTCTTGGCGGTATCTTGCACTCGGGTAATAAGCCCCGGCGGAACCTTGATGTAGCCCATTTTGACGGCCAGCTCGACGTTTGCAAGCATGCTGCGCCCAATGAAAGCGAGCTTACGATTAGCCTTTTCAGTGGCATTAATAATCAGCTGGACGCGCGTGAGCGAGCTCGCGAAGGTACTAATGATGATGCGGCCCGAAGCGCGACCAAATAGATCGTCAAGCGTGGGCTCAATCAGCTTTTCGCTGGGGGTACGGCCAACACGCTCGGTGTTGGTACTGTCACTCATCAGCAGCAAAACACCCTCTTTGCCGACCTCTTCAAGGCGGGCCAGGTCCATTTTGCGGCCATCGATAGGATCGGGATCCAGCCGCCAGTCGCCGGTGTGCACGAGCGTTCCAATTGGCGTGCGGATGATCGCGGCGGCGGCGTCGGGAATCGAGTGGGTCACCCGCGCCAGCTCAACGTTAAAGACACCGAGCTGAACGCGTTCGTGCGCATCGGGGTCCATCACCCGGAAGTCGGGCGTGCTGGCTAGCTTAAACTCCTCAATCTGCTTTTCGACCATAGCCAGGCTCAGCTTAGTGCCAAACACCGGTACGTGGAACTTGGGCAGCACATAGCCGGCCGCGCCAATGTGATCCATGTGACCGTGCGTAATAATAATGCCCCGAAGCTTATGGGCGTTCTTTTCGACGTAGGTGGTATCAGGAATAATGTAGTCGATGCCGGGCTGGTGTTCATCGGGGAAGGCAAACCCGAAGTCGACCATGATCATGTCGTCATCGTATTCGATGGCCATCATGTTTTTTCCGACCTCACCGAGGCCACCAAGCGGGATAATGCGGATTTTAGGATCGCGATTGACCTGGTTGGCCTGGCGCCCCTTCACCTGGGTGGCCTGCTCGCCCCCAGTACCGTTGAAGCTGGATTTATTAACTGGGATAGATGGCGCGTTCATCAGCTTAGCCGCCATAGGGTTAGCTTGTTGCTGACGTCGCCGGGCCTTGCCATTGCTACCGCCGCCGTTGCCGCTACGACGCGGTGCGCCGGGATTACCGGCAGCCGGACGGTCGGTTTCGCGAACTTGCGGGCGTCCAGCAGCTGGCTGGCCGGGCCGCGCCGTCGGGCGGGACTGCCGCGGCGGGCGAGCGCTGTTTTGATTGTTTGATGTTTTATTTGATTGGTTGTTAGTTGGTTCCATATGGTTCCTTTATTTAATGGTTAGTCGACTCCTCATGGGAGCCGAAAATTACTAATTGTTATGAGAGCTGGGCTAATACTTTCGGGATACCGGCAAAGTCATCCAAGAGCTGCTGGCGCTGGCCGCCGTTATACAGCGCGGCTGCGGGATGATAAAGCGGCATGTACACCTGGCCGCCCTTGCGAAAGGCGCGACCATGGGCCTGGCTGATCTTGAGCTGTGGGAAGTATACGTTCATGGCGTGGCGACCCAAGAAAACGATGAGCTTGGGCGCGATCACTGCGAGCTGACACTGCAAATAAGGCTTAAAGGCCTCGATTTCGGCAGGTAGTGGATCACGATTTTCCGGCGGCCGATATTTTACAATGTTGGTAATGTACACGTCGGCGCGGGCTAGGCTGATACTGGCCAGCATCTCGTCTAGAAACTTGCCAGCGGCGCCGACAAACGGTCGTCCCAGCTCATCCTCTTTAGCGCCGGGCGCCTCGCCGATAAAAACTACCTCAGCGTCCGGACTCCCCTCCCCCATCACGAGCTGGGTGGCGGTGGCAGCCAGCTCAGGCGTCACCTTATCTGCCACAATAGCAGTGGCAATCTTATCAAGCTCGATCTGCTGGGGGCTGGTGTTGGCCACGCTCACCGGACTCCTTGGCTGCCTTCATGCTCAAATTGAGGCGGCCTTTATCGTCAATTTCCATGAGCTTCACCGTTACAGTTTCGCCTTCCTTCAATACGTCGGTAACTTTATCGATACGGTGGTCGGCAATTTGCGAAATGTGCACCAGGCCATCTTTCCCCGGCATGATCTCCACAAACGCACCAAACTCCATAATTTTCACGACCGTTCCGGTGTAGATGGCGCCCACCTCCGGGCGGGCGGTGAGGCGGTCGATCCAGGCCATGGCCTTTTTAGCACCCTCGCCATCGGTTGAAGCGATCATGATCAAGCCGGTATCCTCGATGTCGATTTCGACGCCGGTTTCGGCAATAATCTTGTTAATGGTCTCGCCACCCTTACCGATAATCATCTTAATGTCGTTGGGATCGATCATCATTTTACTGATGCGTGGGGCGTGGGGGGCCAGCTCGGCTCGGGGCTTATCGATCACTGCCATCATCGCCGCCATAATATGTGCCCGCCCCTTATGGGCCTGCGCGAGCGCCTGCTCCATGATTTTTGGTGTAATCCCCTTAACCTTAATATCCATCTGCAGCGCGGTAATGCCGTCTTTGGTTCCGGCAACCTTAAAGTCCATGTCTCCGGCAAAGTCTTCGGCGCCCTGGATGTCGCTCAAGATGACGTACTCCTTTTCACCGAGCACCAAGCCCATCGCAATACCAGCCACCGGCTTTTTAATCGGCACGCCGGCGTCCATGAGACTGATCGTGCTGCCGCAAACGCTCGCCATACTGGTTGAGCCATTGGAGCTAATCACCTCCGAAACGGTGCGGATGGTGTAGGGAAAATCCTCGACGGCCGGGATGACCGGGAGGAGCGCTCGCTCGGCCAAGGCGCCGTGACCAATTTCGCGCCGGCCGGGGCTGCGCATCGGACGTACCTCGCCGGTACTATAGCCGGGGAAGTTGTAGTGGTGCATGTAGCGCTTAGTGGCGTCCAGCTCCATAGTGTCGAGGATCTGGGCGTAGCTGGTGCTGGCCAGAGTGGTGAGGTTGAGCACTTGGGTGGTGCCACGGGTAAAGAGGCCCGAGCCGTGGGTGCGCGGGATGATGCCTACCTGCATCGAAAGCGGCCGGATCTCTTCCGGCTTGCGGCCATCGGGACGAGCTTTTTCTTCGAGAATAGCGCGGCGGATTTCTTTATCGATGACCTTTTCGAAGGCGCTCTCGAGGTCATCGCGGCCAAACTGACCGTCCTCGCCACCGAACTTTTCCACCACCTCGCGGCGGAGATTCTTAATGGCATCATGGCGCAAATACTGACTTTCGTGGCGGACGGCCTCACCGAGACGGTCTTTCAAGAAGTCTGCTAGCAGCACCTCGGCATCGTGGTTGTGGCGATGCAGCTCATACTCTTTGGCTGGCGCGCCGAGCTCACGCTTCATCTGCTCTTGGAGCTCAATGACCGGCTGCATGGTTTGATGAGCCAGCTCAATTGCCTCAACCATGGTAGCCTCATCGATTTCCTCGGCACCCGCCTCAACCATCATGATGGCTTCTTTGGTACCGGCAACTGTTAGGTCAAGGTCGCTTCCGGCCATCTCGGCATTGGTTGGGTAAGCGGTTAATTTGCCATCGATGCGGCCGATACGAACGCCAGCCACCGGGCCTTCAAATGGAGCGCCGCTAATGCTAAGCGCGGCCGAGATCGCAATCATGGCAATCAGATCGGGGCTGTGTACCAGATCTGCGCTTAGAACGGTGGCGACCCCCTGGACGTCGTTACGAAATCCCTTAGGGAACAGCGGGCGGATCGGGCGGTCAATCAGACGCGCCGTCAATGTGGCCATCTCGCTAGCGCGACCCTCGCGCTTCATGAAGCGACTGCCAGAAATTTTGCCGGCGGCGTACATGCGTTCCTCGTAATCAATCAGCAACGGAAAGAAATCGATACCAGGACGGGGCGTGTTAGCCATAACGGCGGTACCAAGCACCATGGTGTCGCCATAACGCACGGTAACGGCACCATCGGCCAAAAAGGCGAGTTTACCGGTTTCAATGGTTAGCGTGCGGCCACAGAATTCAGTTTCAAACCGCTGGGTCTTACCCCCAAAGGGGTGAATGATGTCAGATTGTGCCATAAGCTCCTTTACTATGCCTACGTGCCGGGGACAAGAATCCAATCACAGATTGGAATCAAAGCTCCATCACGTAAACATTGTTAGTGTTCCGCTCAGGTTTGAGCGCAGTGAGACGCTTTAGGCAAGCGCCCGGCTGCGATCGCGACTAGCGACGTAAGTCGAGTTTTTTGAGGATGGCGCGGTAACGCTCGGCGTCATTCTTGCTTAAGTAATCAAGTAGGCGACGGCGCTTCCCGACCATTTTCAGCAAACCACGGCGGGAGTGCTCATCCTTTTTGTGGAGTTGAAGGTGCTTCGTGAGCTCCTGAATTTGGCGCGTGAATATGCTGATCTGGACCTCTGGCGAACCAGTGTCCTTTTTATGGGTTTGATAATCGGTAATAACCTTCTTTTTGACGTCGGTTTTTAACATTTCGGACTTTAGTGTAGCAAAAAACTGCTTAAAACGCAATGGGTGCTACACTTCTCCGGTATCGCGGCTCTCGAGACGAGCGATCCGAAAACCGTGCTCGGTAACCATCTGCTTCACCACATGAAGGTCTTCTTTGGTAATGGATATATCGGTAAAAGCGGTGTGGAACTTGCGGCTGGTCGCGGCAGCGAAGCTATCAAACTCGGTTTTAAACTGACCAAACCGGCCGTCGCTTTCGTCGAAGCGCTGATTCATCTCATCAAAGCGAGGCTGCATGACATCCGCTATGCTGACTTTTATGTTACTGAGATCGGTAGCTGTTAATGCCATCAGTTCGCTCCTTTTGCAGTTAATTGTAGCGCATAAGCGTTTCTAACTCTATGGTATGCGAACGAAATGCGAACAACAAGACTGGTTCTTTTTGGGGGATGGGCTACAATTGCCATCTCATTTTAGCGGGTTGAGATTAACAAATTATTAAACGTTTCGTCCTTTTGGACTCATCAGAAAGACTACACAGTCTTTAACGTTGGGCCGCGAGGGACGGAGCAGCAGCAAGGATGAAACATCACTTGTGCGCCCGAACGCCCCTCACGGAAGCGCCTATTAGCTAGGCCGTGGCACCTGGTTGATCTCGAGCTGTATGGCTTCACGAAGCTCGGCAACCAGGTGGTCTTTTTGCCGCCGCGAGTAACTTTCGTGCTTATCCAGCCATTCGATCACATGATGTGAGGTGAGGCTCACCAATACGGGTATCTTTGGCCATTTACGTCGAGGTATGAGCAGCTGGCTAACCTCGAATTTCTGCCCATTGTGCGAGGCAAATACAAGTATCTCGATGTCGTGCCTCCAATCACTCTTTGGGGCTTCCCCCAGAAGAGTGAGCTGCGCCATATACAGCGGAAGGGGCCAGGAGAAGTCGGCCACTTGCTTCACAGAGACAAATAGCTCCACTGTCGAATTGAGAGACGGCATTACAGCTTTGTTGCCTGATACTATCTGATTCGTCATGTCAATGCTCCCTTGGGAGGATGGGTAGGTAATCAACCATTCAACTGCCATATGGCAGGAATATCTATATTATAGCACTATTCATTAATAATATCAAGCAATACGTTGATAGGAGTTGTAAGGCTTGCTGCGCTGACGGATTCAAGGGTGGCCGCCTGGCTAATATCATAGCTGCCTACTTGTGTACGGCGCAGACTGCTCAAATAGGCACCAGTTGACAGCTGCGTGCCGATATCCTCCCCCAATGTACGGATATAGGTTCCGCTGGAGACGCTGGCCTCAAACCTGACATGGGGGTAAGTGTAATCCAGCAGCTTAATAGCGTGGATGGTCACGCGGCGGGGTGGCATTTCGACGGTCTTACCCTGGCGAGCCAGCTTGTAGGCCCGCACACCGTTGATCTTAATAGCCGAGTACTGGTTAGGCGTTTGGGTAATTTCACCGGTAAAGTACTCTAAAGCGGCTGTAACCTCCTTTTGAGTAGGCTGGCGGTCCGAAACGGGGGTCAACTCCCCTTCGGCGTCTCCGGTGCTCGAGTTCGCGCCGAGCGTCATTTCAGCTACATAGGTTTTATCGAGACCGACCAGCTGGCTGGCCTGCTTAGTAGCCGAGCCCAACAGCATTAGCATCAGGCCGGTTGCCATTGGGTCGAGCGTACCCGCATGGCCAATTTTACGGACGCCGGTCTGACGACGCAGTGCCCGAACAATGTCGAACGAGCTAATACCAGATGGTTTATCAATCAAGAGGAGGCCACTCGGCCCTAGAGTCGCAGGTATCGGCTTAATACTCAAATTCGTCGAGGCGCTGGGCAAACATGGGGTTGTTGGTCGGGTTGGTGGGCTTAGCTGGCTGGACAGGGCGAGCCGGGCGACGATCGCTGGTGTCGTTGATGAGTGGCTCCGGCTCGGTGGTCATGAGCGGGTTAGCTGGGTGACTCGAGGAGTTCGCAGCGGGACGCTCATTCTCGATGTGCTGCGGAGGCAGGAGCTCTTCCAGGGCGGACGATTCGGCCTCGGCCTCTTGAGGCGACGATGGTACGGCCGGCACGGGGAACTCGGGCTGGTTGGGCTCAGAATCGGACTGCTTAGGCGCCTCGGGTGCGGGTTCTGGTGATGGTGTGGGGGCAGGCTGCGCTACGGGAGCGGCCGGAAGCTCCGGTTGGTCGTAGCTAGGCGCCGAAGGCAAGGTCGGTTGAGATACCGGTGCCGGTTGTGGCTCCGGGTCAGCTGGCTGAATCGGCTGAGGACGCGGGGTAGGCGGCTGCGATGGAGCCTGAGACTGAGATTGCGGTGCAGGCGCAAAGGGCTGCGGCTGTCTTTGGAACATAGGGGCCTCCGGTGATTGGGTTGGTTGGGACGAGCTAGCCGCTTGGGCTACGGGACGCGATTCGCGGTCCTGATTGCGGTTACGCGTCGGAGCAGATGATTGCGGCGCCGGTCGCTTATCGCGATCAGCCCGCTCGCGCTCGGTGCGCTCTCGGTAGAGACCTTTGACGATCTTTTG
This sequence comes from Candidatus Saccharimonadales bacterium, assembly GCA_030150485.1. Classification (GTDB taxonomy): domain Bacteria; phylum Patescibacteriota; class Saccharimonadia; order UBA4664; family SCTI01; genus JASLFZ01. Next base: position 11,089 of record JASLFZ010000061.1, read on the forward strand.
TTGGTCGGCGCCCATAGCGAGCATCTGGGCGGCCACGGTCATGGTTTTGGCGGTAGTGTGGGTCGCGGTAAAGCGATCGGTTGCGGCCATAATACCGGTCAACATAGTTGTAGCGATTTGCTCATCGATAAGGCCATTCTGGAGCGACTCCGAGAGCGCAATTAAAATTTCAGCCAAGCTGGCAGCTGAGGTCTCTACCAGGTTGATGGCACCATACTGTTCATTAATGCGGTGAAAATCGATGTTGGCGAGCGGGATTTTGCGCAAAAGCTCGGCGTTCTGCGCGTACACCTTATCGATACGACTGTAGGATGCTACTCCGAGCACGATAATGAGGTCAAACTGGTACTCGCCAAAGGCGTAACCCATATCGCGCGGGCCAAAACTGCCAGCAAAGGGAGTGATGTGGATATTGAGCTTCCCCTCTTCGATGGTGTACTTAAGCTTATCAACCTCGGCGTGGCCTAAATCGACTTGCACGATAAAATCGCGCAGGCCACCAAGCGTGCGCTCAATCAGGTTGGTAGACAAAAACTTGGTACCGGCCGGAATGTCATCGCTGATGACGGCCGTGACTTTTTTGCCATATTTCCGCAGGAGAGCTGATAGCGCAATAGTCGAAGCCACCTGGTCGATTGACGGGTGTTGACCGGTCATAATCAGGATGGTTTCGGCTTGGCGGATCGCCTCCGACGTTTGTTGTTTGGGAGTTAGTTCTTTATCCATACTTGACTCTGGGAATTATTTATTTTATCAAGAAAGTCCCTATCTGTCAATACCTGGACGCTGCTTATGGTTTTTAGGTGTTCGCAGGCTCCTGCTTTACAAGCCGGCTTAGATGCGCTAAAATCTCATCTGTTATGCCGATTATTGCATCCGCCATTAAACGAGTCCGCCAGCAGGCCAAGCGTCGCAGCCGCAACCTGCAGGTTAAGCGTGCCATCCACAACGATGTGCGCGCCTTTACGGATGCGGTCGCAACTGGCGACGCGAAAGTAATTAGCGAGACGCTGGTCGCCGCCATCAGCGAGATTGACCGAGCGGTTAAAAAGGGTACGATTCACCGTAACACCGCCGGGCGGCGTAAGTCGCAGCTGCAAAAGCTAGCCAACAGTGCCCAGAGCGAAGCGCCCACCAAGCCAGCCCCTAAGGCTAAACCCGCTACTAAAGCTAAGGCCGCGGCCAAGCCGAAAGCCAAACCAAAGGCCAAAACGGCTAAATCCTCTTAAAACCCGGTCACGCGACCGGGTTTTTTGATAGACTAATGGCATGAAGGCGACCGCTGATACCCTACGAGCACAGATTATAGAACGCAGCGAGACGCTGGCCGAGCACGTTAAGCTGCTGCGTGACTACGCCACCACCCCAGATAATGTGTGGCTCGCGCGCGGTGAGCTTAATCATATTAGTGAGTATGTCGGCGAGCTCGAGGGGCTACTAACTCAGCTCAAGCAGGCCGATTAAGCGGCCACCTTGCCCGCAACATCATAAATAAGCTGCTCAACCAGTATATCGGCCGAGCCGGCACCCGACTTAATGCGATAATCGGTATCTACTGCCTGCAAAAAGGCGGCTTTTAGGCAGTCTTTATCAAGAGCATGCCGGTGAGACAGCATTTTGCCGGCCACAAATGGCGACATGGCGGCGGTTTTCGCCAAGACGGCCGGGGTGGTATCCCCCGCAACTTTAGCGAACAACAGGTTACGCAGCTGCCAAATCACCATGCTCAACATGTACATTTCATTAAGTCCGTCGTCACGCAGCTGGCGATATAGCCGCGAGGCGACCGCCAGCTTGCCAGCGGTCATGGCCTCTACCAGGTTAAAGATGGTTTCGGAGTGGCCCTCCTCCACCATATCGCCGACGTCCTCTGCGGTAATCGGCGAGGCGTGGGCGGCCAGCTTGGCAATTTCGTTACTCAGACGCCACTGATCCTCGCCGGCCAGATCAAGCAAGCGCCCCACAGCGGGGCGCTCGATGGTAGCACCGGCCGCTGCGGCCTGGCGCACCACCCACTGATGGAGCTTAGGGGTAGTAAGCGGCTCAAACTTAATGGGTTTTGCGATCTTGGTGAGAGCTTTAAAGTAGGCTGTGCGCTGATCGGCGGCGGCATCGTAGAATACCGCTACGGTAGTTTCGGGGACGTCCTCGAGGTACTTTGCAATCTGCGGCGCCACCACTTTATTAGTACCCAGAGCCTCAATAATGACCAGCCGGCTGGTAGTCAAAAAAGGAGCTGCCTGCAGTGCGCCAACCAGTTCGTCGGCCTTGAGCTTGGCCCCATCGAGTCGCTCGAGGCCTAAATCACCGCCGGTTTTCTTGCGGTATTCGGCGGTCAGCTTGGCGAGCTGCTGGCGGGCAGCATAGGTGTTAGGGCCATAAAAAAACAGGATCATTACAGCTCGGTGTACTTTTTGGAGTTGCCTTTGGCTTTCTCTACTGGATATTTTGCGATATTTTTAGCCATTTTGTGCCGAGCGGCAGCTGGCAAATCAATATCGGCATCGTGACAGAACAGGAGCAGCCCGTAGAGAATGTCGGCAGCCTCGTCTTTAACGGCCTCAAGGTCACTGATGTCGTCATCCCATAAAAAGTGCTGGAGCAGCTCCCCCGACTCGACGCTGATCTGGGCGGCCAGGTTGCGTAAGCTATGAAACTGCTTCCAATCGCGCTTGTTTCTGAATTCCAGGATCTGGCGCTGGAAGTCGGCTAGTGAATCCCCCTGCATAGACCTATTGTAGCACCGAGCCTGGTGGCTTTTGGCAGCGTGGACAGAGATGGGTGCCACGGCCAGCCACGCGGGTTTTGATAATTACGGTACCGCACACCGGGCAGGTTAGGCCCTGCCGTCGGAACACTCGGGAGTGATCGAAGTAGTTACCCTCGCCGCCGAGAGCGTTCACGTAGCTCGAAAAGCTGGTGCCACCGTATTTTATACCGAGAGCGATGATGGTCTTTATGGCCTCGTAGAGCCGTTTAACCTGGGCATTGGTAAGCTCGCCACAGGGAGTGGCTGGATGGATTTTAGCCAGATGGAGCGACTCATCGGCATAAATATTCCCGACACCCGCCACGGTAGATTGATCGAGAATAACGGCCTTAATGGGCGACCTGGGATGGCGCGCCAGCGTAGCAGCAAAACCTTTTAGCTCGAAGGCCTCGGTAAGGGGCTCGGGGCCAAGCCGGGCAATGAGGGTATCGCGTATGATTTCCGCGTCCGGAACCAGCTTAATCCAGCCAAAGATGCGCTGATCATTAAAATATAAGGTGCTGCCGTCGCTGAGGCGAAAGATAACCTTGGTGCTTTTATCAGGGAGTGTATCGGCCATACTCTTGGTGGGGTGCCCACCGGCATAGCGCTGGCCGTCAGCTTTGGCTAAAACCATCTGGCCGGTCATTTTAAGATGGAAAAGGAGACTGTAGCTGGTACTAAGGTGAATAATGAGGACTTTACCGCGACGATCGAGCCCGGTAATGGTGGCGCCAATGGCTTGAGCATCGGCCAGCTCGGCAGACGACTGGAATGATTTAGGATGCAGCACCTCGATATCGGTAATCTCCAGCCCGAGGGTCTTTTGCTCCAGCCCGAGGCGGATGGTTTCAACTTCTGGCAGTTCTGGCATGGCACTATTGTAGCCTAAGCGTGCGAACGGCGCGGGAATCTGGTTTAGATTCCCGCGCCGTGGAGTACAGCGATCTGATTTCAGGCGGCCAGCGGAAGTGGGTCGGCGACCGGTAGCGGGGCTACGTTGCTTGTGCGAACCTGGTCGGCTCGCTCGCGGATGAGGGCGACCGCCGGGGGAACCAGGAAGTTGATGGCCCATATGTGAAGCTGGGAGTCATCCTCCAGGATATCCCTGGTTGGCGGAATCGGTGCGAAGTCCGTCTGTGAGAGGTGCTCGGAAAGCAGTCCGAGTTCATCTCGAGACATTCTGCCTACCAGCCTTCGAGCGGCTGTTTCGAGGCCAAGTGTGTGCCCCCGAGTGATCCCAAGAGCCTCGTCCTCGAGGCACTCGAATACGTCGTTGACGGGGTCGGTTGCGTGCAAAAGCTGGGGCCGTGAATCGGATCGTACTATGGTAAGGCCTGACATGGTCGTTGCCTTTCTATCGAGTTGCCCTGCGTCATGCTCAGCTACTTCTTGTTATACGCTCAAGTAAGCATAAGCGCAATAACTCACATCTTGACGTGAAGGCTTGCAATCTATAGCGTAAGGAGTATCATACAAGCGTTCTTCACAACTTGGCTATCAAGGAGAAGTAGTCATGGCGGCTAATGCTAGGGGGCTCTATCGCCTAACGGTAAGGATGAATACCCTCGGTGTAAATTTGGTTCGCTGCCAGGATCCAAAGGGGCAAGAACGTATAAAGGCTCGAATTTTTGAGCTCAAAGCCCAATACGATCAACTGGACAGAGAAGTTTACGAACAGCAAGTCGGAAAGCAGCTGCAAGCAGCATGAGTGCCATCGAAACACTGGTTCGATTCACAGGCTCACGCCCAACAGCAACACTGAGCGTTGCCGGAGCAACCTGCGAGCGCATTCCTCTCGCAACCGCTCGAGCACGTCTCGGCGACCCGCAGCTGAGCGGAGGTGGCTTCCGCCTTGTGTGTTACAGCGCCGAGTCAGCCTCTTCGGTAGCTGGTCTACTCCAGGAGCTTCAGAAGCGAGGCGGTCTCACCGTTCTCCCAAGGAAGCTAACTCTCTAACTCTGCCGAGGCTCTCGGCAGTCCGCAGGATCTCACTTGGTGAGGTCCTGCGGACCTCACGCAATTATAAATCACCCCAGCTTTTACCAATAGCTGTATCGGCAGCAATAGGTACGCCCAGATCGTACACGTTTTCCATGGTGTCTTTCATCAGCTTGGCAACCACGTCGCCTTGAGACTCGTCGGCTTCGACGATAAGCTCGTCGTGAATTTGCAGTAACAGCTGCGCGCCTTCGGGAAGTTTAGGCGCCAGGGCGATCATGGCAAGCTTCATAATATCGGCGGCGGTGCCCTGCAGCGGTACGTTTACTGCCATGCGTTCGGCAGCGTTACGGATCTGGAAGTTACTGGAATTAATTTCGGGACAGGGGCGACGGCGGCCAAGCAGCGTGGCGGTGTACTCGTGCTCGCGGGCAAACTCTTTGGTAGCCTCAATGTAGGCGGCCAGTGGCTGGCGAATCTCAAAGTAACGTTTAATGAACTCCCCCGCTTCCTCGCGGTTCATGCCGGTCGCCACACTCAACCCATGGGGGCTCATGCCATACATTACGCCGAAGTTAATGGTTTTGGCGCTGTAGCGTTGCTCCTTGGTAACCTTATCGAGCGAGATTCCAAACATTTCGGCGGCGGTCTGCTGGTGCAGATCAATCCCCCGCTTGAAGGTTTCAATCATGTTCTTATCTTTGCTGAGTGCCGCGGCCACCCGGAGCTCAATCTGGGAGTAATCGGCGCTCACAAGCACGCGACCCTTTGGCGCTATAAAGGCTTTGCGGATTTCACGACCAAGCTCGGTGCGAACGGGAATGTTCTGCAAGTTAGGATCAGTAGAGCTGAGGCGCCCGGTCTGGGCAATGGTCTGATTAAAGCGTGTATGGATGCGGCCGTGCTTATCAACGAGCTGAGGTAATGCCTCAACGTACGTAGAACGCAGTTTAGTAAGCTCCCGGTACTCGCTAATTAGCGGGACGATGGGATGAGCGTCGCGCAACTTTTCCAGCTCGGTGGCAGCGGTGGAAAAGCCGGTTTTGCCTTTCTTTACGCCAACTTTATTGAGGTCCAGCTTAGTAAAGAGAATGTCGGCGAGCTGGGAGGGCGAGGCAATGTTAAACTGATCGCCGGCCAGGTCCCAGATTTGCTGCTGTAGCTTGGCAATTTCGGCGGTTAACTTTTCATTAAACTTAATGAGAAAGTCACTATCGAGCTGGATGCCGGTGAGCTCCATATCACCTAATACTTCGATAAGCGGCCATTCGGTTGCGGCGCCGAGCTTATCCAAGCCGGCAGATTTGAGCTCGGGACGCAGCCGTTCGTAGAGGCGCCAGGTCATATCGGCGTCTTCGGCGGCGTAGCGCGTGGCGGGCTCGATCGCTACCGCGTCGAAGGTGATCTGAGTGCGCCCGCTGCCAATCACCTCACTAATGGGAATCATTTCGAAGCCAAACTCTTTATACACCAGATCATCAAGCGATTGGCTGCGGCCCAGCGGGTTGAGCAAAAAGGCGGCTATCATGGTGTCGAAAGCGATGTTCCGCGGCGTAACGCCGTGACGTTTGAGGATCTTGTAGTCGTACTTGGCGTTATGGGCCACCTTGGCAATCGCAGGATTCTCAAACACCTCTTTGATGGCAGCGCAAACCTCATTACGCTTTAATTGAGTGCCCTCGGTATGCGCCACCGGGATATAGTAGGCCTCCCCTGTCTTCACGCTAACCGAGATACCCACGAGATCGGCTACGATTTCATTAACGCTGGTGGTTTCGGTATCAAAGGCAAAGGCGGAAACGGCCGACAGCGTTTTGACTAGATCATTAAGTTTGGCAGCCGTATCAACGGTCTCGTAGCGAACGTCGTCGAGGTGGGCGCGCGTTTTCTCCACGGCAACGGCATCGTTAAATAAGGTTGGAGCGGTAGTAATTTCTGGCGGCAGCTTGGTCAGAAGATTCTTAAACTCCAGGCGGCGGAACAGCTCGTGCGTGGCAGCGCGATCATACTTACCGAGCTCGGCCGGCTCAAGCTCGAGCTTAATTGGCGCATCACAGACGATAGTGCTTAATTTTTGGCTTAAATAAGCCATATCTTTGCTATCCACCAGACGCTCCTTCAGCTTACCCTTCAGCTCGTCAACGTGCTCATAGACGCCATCCAAGCTGCCATAGGTAGTGATCAAATCCTTGGCGGTCTTCTCCCCCACCCCCTCAACTCCAGGAATATTATCGGAAGCGTCCCCTTTAAGCGCCTTGAGATCGATAAACTGCTGGGGGTCCACGCCATAGCGCTCGTGCAGCGCCGCCAGGTCGTAAATAACGGTATCGGTAAAACCGCGCCGCATGGTGTAGACCTTGGTGTTTTCGTCGATTAGCTGCAACTCATCAAGGTCGCCAGTCACAATGATAGTCTCAAGCCCATGTTTTTTGGCCTGATGGCCCAGCGTACCAATAATGTCGTCAGCTTCATAGTTCTCGAGCTCAATCCAGGGCAAGCCGAGCGCCTCAGTAACCTCGCGCGTATAGGGAATTTGAGCATAAAGATCGTCCGGCTGCTTCTTGCGGTGGGCCTTGTAGGCGGGGTACAGCTCCTTTCGAAAGGTGGCGCTAGACTTATCCCAGGCAACAATAGCGTATTTAGGTTTCAGATCGGCTAGGACTTTTAGCAGAATAGTCGTAAAGCCAAAGGTAGCATTGGTGGGTACACCCTCGGAGTTGCTAAGGTGCGGTATGGCGTGGTAGCCCCGGTGAAATACCGCGCTCCCATCAACCAGAACGAGACGATCTTTTTTAGCCATATTCCCAGTATACCAAGCGGGCACCTCTATCCGAGATTACTCGCCCTTAGAGTAATCTCGGATAGAGGTCCGAGCTTCAGCGTTGGCTGAAACTCGGAGAGTGCCACGTGGAAGGAGTCTCGCTCTTCCGGACGTGAACTGGTCGCGAAGGCCAGTCATCCAGACTCAGGGCTGTTTTCTAGACAGACGTTCACGTTTTGAGCGCTAAAGGCAGTGCACCCAAAAGGTGAACGTCTAACCAGAAGGTTGGCCGGTAAGCTTCCGTAAATCGCTGCACGCTTTAAGTTGGTTTCGTGAGTATTTGCAGAGGCTTACCGGCTATACCGTTACCGGATTTTCGGCGGATCCATGCGTTGATCCCTCTCGCTTATATTGTTATGGTCCCGACCGGCCGCTGCCGCCTGCTCGATCTACCCCAAGCATAGCGCGGTACTTATTTTGTGTCAAGAGTTTTTGACGCAAACAATTTATTTAATCACTATTTCTCGATATAAATTGCATTAATTAATGTCTGTTTGTCTTAACGTATTAACATCTTTGACAAAAAAATAAAGCCTCCTACGGCTTTTGATTAGTGTATTGAGGGGCAGGCGCCCCGGCTGTTGCCGGGACGCCCACACCGATTGGAGCATAATTTACTGGTTTCTCATTGGGTGAAGTCCGTTAAGACTTTTTTGCCCAATCCAGGCTATGGACTGCTCCGACCGAGTTAACTCGGAAACGGGACTAAACCCGCAGGACTACCTGTCGGTGTTAGCCCGACCCTAGTCTTCGACGCAGGAGCCGCCGGCGCCAAGCGCCGTGCGGATGTGGGTATTCGCCGTGGTGTCCATGGGGGACCTGCCCTCTGCCTGGGAACAACTTGGCATATATGCCATGTTGTGTATCTCCTTACTCGATGTGTTGTCAGACTCGCCAAGCGCCACAAGGTGCCTGGCGATGCTAGCCGTCAAGTGATGACAGATGTGATACCGACTTTGGTGAGTCGAGAAAGCCACAGAGCTTTGGTCTGTCTAATGGCCCTAATTTATCCGCATAACTTGACAACTACCGGCATTGTAGCATAAGATCATTCCTCTGTCAATGTTAGTCGACAGATTTTTTGGGGTGATAATTATCCCACGCCAACTCGTAGAGCTGCCGCAGGGCGCCAAGAATTTCTGGACTTTCAATGATAACCCCGATGGTATCGTTCGGGTCGTCCGGATAGCTTTGCATCACCGCCTTATCTTCGAAAAGCATGATATCAGCTTTGGCCCTCTCTGGTAGGCGCTTAGTTTCGCGCATAGCCTTAGGGTCGGAAGGCAATTCTTTACTAAAGGAGTAAAGCAAGCGAGTCCCAATCTTCTTTTTAAGGCGTTGGGCAGGGGTACGCTCCAACTCTCCTGGATCAATTTTAAGAACCGCATCAAAGTCGGAGAATGAATACAACATAGTATTTGGCCGCGTGCGCTTCAACATCTGGCCGTTTATATTAATGAGCCCCTCCATGCCCTTAAAAAACCGCACAATCGGAGCGCCTTTAGATTCGCCCTTGCTCCCGACGGCGGAGGCCTGCAGCTCCGGCATGAGCCGCTCGAGCTCCTGCTTACGCAGATCAATCTCGTGCTGCTGGCGGGTAAACAAAGTACCGAGCGCCTCGGGGGGCTCGGCCACATACACGGTCTTATTCTTTTCCTGCGACTGGCTAACCAGGCCGTACTCGGCCAGCTGATCGAGAATCACGTAAGCGGTGGCGCGGTTAACATCTGCCTGGGTGGCAATGCGCTGCACTGGTGACGGACCGAGAAACAGTGCCGCCACATATACTCGAGCCTCTTTGTCGGAAAGGCCTAACGGCTCTAGGCGGGCGGCTAAATCGGTAATTTGCATATCCTTAGTATAGCACATTGTCAATGTTTTTCAACGCTTTATTGTGTGATTAATGCGGGTACGGCGGCCCCGGGACATCCTTGTCCCGAGACCACCAGATGCAATCAGCCGCTGTGGGCGTAATCCCACTTGACCTCGCCGGTACCTCCAAAGCCCAGTGCCTCCTTGGGGGCTTGTTGGAGGTCGAATTCGCGGCCAGCCACATAAGGACCGCGGTCAACCACCGTAACGTGCACGCACTTTTCAGTAGGTTCGTAACAGATACGGAGCCGTGTACCGCAGGGCATGGTCTTGTTGGCGACACCCATTTCGTTTTCCTGATAAACCCCTAGGCCAGGGCAGCCCAGGGGTCGACCGATGAAGCCAGGGCCGTACCAAGATGCTTCTGCGCTATGTGAGGGATATTTCGGCTTGGGATGGTGTTTGATCCACTCACGGCGCTTGCAGTGGATGGTGACGCACAACTGCTTGGGTGTATGTCGAGTTGCTCGCTTCACAAATGCAGGCGAAGCGAGAGAGGTGCCGAGACTATTCGGCAGCGCCGGCGCCAGAGTGGCACCAGAGCGGGAGTTCGAGTTAGTGCTGGTCTCCGCTCCCGCAGTAGTGGGAATGAGGATCAACATCGAAAGCACGGCTCCTACGAGGATACGTAGGGCCATTTTGGATTGCGTCATCTTACGCCTTTCTTTTGGGCTGGGTGTGAGAAATCTCTCCTCGGTCCTTCAGTGGGGCTTGGGATGGAGCAATCGCCCTTCGCGACGGTGTCGGGACGACATTCGGGCAGAAGCCCGGAGTCATCCATACGATTCTAGACGATTACTCCAGACTGATCGCGAGCGATGCAGCCTGGATGACCCTTTTATCTTATCATTACAGGTTTGGCGGCTCAAGCATGAGCACTATTGGTTGATGTAGGTATCAGGATGTTCGGAGGGGTCTTGGGTGTCCGCATCGCTGCCATCGGGAGCTTCCATAGCGGTTTGGCGCGCATCGGCAATGAAGAGATCGTCCGCCCTTAAGTCGTGCTCAACGGCTCTTGCTTCAGCTTCAGCGGCGGCGGCGTAGTATTCAGCTGCTTCGTTGCGACCGCCGGCGTTATCTACCTTACTATCAGCCAGTTCCTCCAGTGTGCGAGCTAGGCGCCGCTGTTCATTGGCAGAGGCGCGAGGATCTTCAGGGCCTGACGATTCCGGCGAGGGTGAGCCACTCATTAAAACGTACTCACGTCATAGCGCGGAAGGAGATTGGGGAAATCGCGAACCATGGCGGCGGCGGCAGCCGTAAGCTGTTCCAGGGTGCCATCGTTTGCGATGGTGGTGTCGGCGGCCGCAATAACCGCCTCAATCTGTTGAGCGGTACCGGCCCGCTCGGCCTCTTCGTTCGCCTTAAAGGTTTCGAAGCTAATATCATCGCCGGGGCGGGCACGCAGCCTGGAGCGCTCATAGCGAGTTTCAAGCGGTACATCGATAACGGCAATTTTGTCGCCACGCTCGTGCAGGAAGGTTACCTCAACAGCTTGACGCAAGCCGGGGTAGAGCAGAACCTCAATGCGGCTGGCTTGGGCTTGGGCAATTGACTGCTCGAGCCAGTAGGTGTAGCCGTGCGTTTCGGCAACGAGGTCGACCACATGGCGGAGCAGCGCGCGGTCGCCAGGGTCGCCAAGGTTGTGGTCGCGAACGTATTGGCGAATGAGATCGCCTGAGGAAACGAGAGCAACCTTGGTAGTGATGGCGACGAACTCGGTTTTAAGCAGGGCAGCAAAGGTGTCTTTGCCAGCGCCGGCGTACCCGGCGAGCGCCAGGATGGCGGGTTTTTGATCTGTCATACATGTAATCATAGCAGACCTGGGGCTTCTAAAAACTACTACTCATATTTGAGTACTAAACTAGTAGTAGCGTGCACGGATTTGAGTGGTGGTTTTACAACAAAAAAGCGGCCGAAGCCACATTCTTGTAGCGTAGGGGCTGCCTAAGCTAGATAGTCTTTGAGTTTCTTGCTCTCACGGTGCTTACGGAGCTTGGTGAGGGCTTTGGCTTCAATCTGGCGGATACGCTCACGCGTAACACCAAACTCAAGCCCAACCTCTTCCAACGTGTGGCTTTTGCCATCTTCGAGGCCGAAGCGCATCCGGAGGATTTTCTGCTCCCGCGGAGTCAGCAGTGAGAGAACGCTGGCCACCTGCTCTTTAAGTAGCTGGTTGGCAGCCACTTCGGGCGGGGTGGGGCGATCCTCGTCTTCGATAAACTCACTCAAGCTAGAGTCCTTATCGTCCCCTACCGGTGACTCCAGCGAAACGATATCCTGCTTAATCTTGAGGATATGGTTGACCTTATCAACCTCAATCTCCATTTCGGCGGCAATCTCTTCCGGCAGCGGCTCACGGCCGAGCTCCTGGACTAACCGGCGCTGAGTACGGATAAGTTTGTTGATCGTCTCAACCATGTGGACCGGAATACGGATGGTCCGCGCCTGGTCGGCGATAGCGCGGGTGATGGCCTGGCGGATCCACCAGGTGGCGTAGGTGCTGAACTTAAAGCCCTTGGTGTAATCAAATTTTTCGACGGCGCGCAGCAGGCCGCTCGAACCCTCTTGAATCAGGTCGAGCAGATCGAGGCCGCGGCCAATATATTTCTTAGCGATAGAGACGACTAGCCGCAGGTTGGCCTCAACCATGGCGTCTTTAGCGGCCTTATCGCCCTTGGCGATCCGCTTAGCTAGCTCAACCTCTTGCTCGGCGTTGAGTAGCGGCACGCGGCCGATCTCGCGCAGGTAAAGGCGCACAGAGTCGTCGGCAATATCTTTAACGTAGTCGTCGCTTTCCTGGGGCGATTCTTCGTCGTCGCCAGAATCCCAAATGAGACGATCTTTTTGGTCCGTTAGCTCGACACCGTGCTCAAGCAGCGCGGCATAGAGCTCATCAAGCTCCTCAATGTTATCCTCGGCATCGGGGATGGCCTGCGAGACCTCTTGTTGGGTAACGAAACCCTGCTCTTTACCCTTCTGCAATAAGCGCTCGACCTCGGGGGTGTAGCGCGATTCGGTTTCTTCGGTGGAAACGGTAGCTTTTCTAGCCAAATGGAGCTCCTTTCGGGATTGGTGGTAGGTTATTCTTCTTCGGTGATGAGTGCCTGAAACTGACGCAGAAGCCGCCCGGCCAAATCGGTATCACCTTTGGCTTCGGCTTCTTGGAGTTTACGGCTGAGTTTGGTTTTGGTGTCTTTGTTGGTGGCGGTTTGCAGTCGTCCTACCAGCTGAAAGGCTTCAAAGCTGCGATCTGCAGGAGCGAATGAGTCGTACTGCTCTTCGCCCCGTAGTACTAAAATTTTAACATAGTCAGCCAGGTTTGGCAACTGAGGCACCAGCTCAGCGACAGTAGCACTTGGAGCGGTCTGCAAAGCCTCGATGATGACTTGGTGATCTGGCTCGGAGAAATGCGCCGGCGTAAGATCTTCCAGGCTCACGCGCACCTCCGGATAAGCCAGATTAATGGCCAGCACGGACTCCTCCAGCCGCTGCTTTACCCCTTTGGGCTGAGCGGTTGTGGTGGTAGCGGCCGGTTTGGTGGTGCGCGCCGCGGTCTGAATCGCCTCCTTCTGGCTGACCTTGTCACGAACCGCCTCCTCGCCAATAGCTAGCTTGGTGGCCAGCTTGCCAACGTAGTGGTCCCGCTCAATGGGATCACCCAGCCGCTGCAAGTTAGCGCTGATGCGGTCGCCATACTGGCGCTTGCCGGTCGCGGTGGTGATATCATACTGCCGCTCCAACTGGTCAAAGAGGTAGTCCACCACGTACTGCGCGCTGGCGATGGCCTGTTTCCACGCGGCCACGTCTTTTTTGATGAGCTCATCGGGGTCTTTGGCGTCAGGGAGGCGCACCATCGAGAGCGTGATCCCAAGGTTTTGGCTGAGCTCGATAACCCGCTCGGTAGCACGCAGACCGGCGGCATCCGCATCAAAGCAAATTTTAATGTTTTTGGTGAGACGGCCGAGGGCCTTCAACTGGGTGGTCGTAATCGCCGTACCTGAAGCCGCCACCACCTGTTTGACGCCAGCTTGGTGGCTCGTGACAACATCCATGTTGCCTTCAACCAGCACCACCTCATCGGCGGCGCGAATAGCCTCTTTGGCTAGATGCAACCCAAAAATAACCCGGCTTTTATCGTACAGCTCGGTTTGGGGTGTATTGAGGTACTTGGGCAACTGCTCGGCATCGAGCGCACGGCCGGTGAAGCCGACCGGCGTACCGGTAGCGTCGCAGATAGTGAACATGAGGCGGCCGCGATACATATCGTAAATGCTGGTTCGCCCGGCTTTTTGCCCTACCAGCCCGGCTTTTTGAAGATCAGCAGCACTAAAGTTCTTTTTGACGAGAAAATGGCTGAGCGCGTTCCAATCATCAGGAGCGTACCCAATTTGAAAATCCTTGATGGTCTGCTTCTGGAGGCCACGGGCTTTGACGGCATACTCAAAGGCCGAGCGGTTTTTAACCAGTGAGGCTTGGTAGTATTTAACCGCCCAGGCGATTGCCTGCTCAAGACGCTGGCGCTCCTGCTTAGCCTGGGGGTTAACCGGCCCGCGCTCCTGCAGCTCAATGCCAGCCTTGCGCGCCAGCAGCTCCAGCGCCGGCCGGAACTCCAGCCCCTCATATTTCATGACGAACTTAATGACGTCACCTCCCTCGCCGCAGCCAAAACAGTGAAAAATCCCCTTCTCCGGGCTCACCATAAAACTGGCGGTTTTCTCCTGATGGAACGGGCACGGCGCTTTGAGGTTGCGGCCGGCCTGCTTGAGCGGCACGTACGCGCTGATGACCTCGGCGATATCCAGCCGCTCCTTGATCTGCTCCACGTCATTCATACTTGCTATTATACACCTGGGGGCGAATAAAAGGCGAAAATAGCGCAGATCATAAAGCGGTTGCGCCTAGCCCATAGGTTTGATAATTTAATCACAATGAGTGTGCCACTGGTTACCAGTCAAAGTAAAAACAAGAAGGTTCGTCCCGAAGGGGACGATTTTTTTATGCAGCCAGGGTGGTTGCGGCTAGCTGACGGCACAACCTACACTGGGCAGTCTCCTGCCTGGCAGACCGAGGACTTTCAGGGGGAGGTAGTTTTTAATACCGGCATGACCGGCTACGTGGAGTCGCTCACCGATCCGTCATATGCGGGCCAGATACTTGTGTTCACCTATCCGTTGATTGGGAATTACGGCGTACCGGATAAAGAAGTTTGGGAGTCGGAGCGAGTACATGCGGCTGGCGTGGTGGTAAGTGAGGCCTGCGCCAAGTGGAGCCACAGCGGTAGCTACCAGTCCTTGCTGCAGTGGCTAAAAGCCGAAGGGGTGCCGATTTTGACTGGCGTAGACACCAGAGCGCTGACGAAGCATTTGCGGGTTGGCGGAACGACAGCGGGCGTGATTAGCCGGCGGAGAGACGCCAAGGTCAATGAAGGGCTCGGCACGCCACACATTAGTATTACGGAACCGATCAGCTATAACGTCGGTGGCGGCCCAAAAGTCGTACTGGTGGACTGCGGGATGAAGCTAAATATCTTGCGCTCGCTGCAGCAGTACCCTATCGAGATTAAGCGGGTGCCGGCCGACTACGACTATACGACCGAGGATTTTGACGGCGTGCTGCTCTCTAATGGGCCCGGCGACCCGACCGACTATACCGCTACCATTGCGATCACCAAGAAAGCCTTGAATGCGGGCAAGCCGGTGTTTGGCATCTGCCTCGGTAGTCAGGTGCTCGGACTGGCCGCCGGCGCGAAAACCCATAAGCTGCGCTTTGGCCACCGCGGACACAACCAGCCCTGCATTACGAATGGGGAGCGGTGCTTTATTACCAGCCAAAACCACGGCTATGCCCTGACTGAAGCCACGCTGCCGAAAGGCTGGCGCGTACTGTTTCGTAACCTGAATGACAGCTCAATCGAGGGCATCGAGCATGTGACCAAGCCATGGTTTGCGGTGCAGTTCCACCCTGAGGCCAGCCCCGGGCCAACCGATACGGCCTGGCTGTTCGAGCGCTTTATGGGGTCGCTCAAAGTCGTATGAGAAAGGTTTTAATCCTCGGATCCGGCGGGCTCCGTATTGG